>CABSXY010000006.1 GCA_902481695.1 uncultured Haemophilus sp.
ATCGCTTTGTGCAGATTTTCTGGAGTCACCGCTTGTAATACATGATAAGTACCCGAAATTAAAGTCAGCGTGAGTAATACTTCTCCCATCGCAAATAAACAGAAGAAATGACGTTCTACCGCCATTAATGGTGGAATTGCTGGCGAAAATTGAATTTTACGCTTTTTCAAATTGCGATCTAACCAGACCAACTGAATCACATAAAGCGTTGCAATAAAACAAACCGCATAGGTAAATAGCGACAAACCGATATGGAACAGCATCAATGTATTTTGATTAAGCATCTGAATGATATGGCTTGATAAGAATGTCGCAAAGATCAAGCTAATAATCGAAAACGCATACACGATTGGTAAAACAAACCACATTGTGGAAACGAGAAACATGGAAAGCGTCGCCAATCCGGCAATAACTGCGCTCATTAAGGACGCGATTCCCATTAATGTAAAACGTTGCCCTGAGGCAAGATCCTCTAACAAAGGGAAGGTGCTGACAGCATGCAAAATAATGGCTGCAAGTGCGGTCAGAAAAAACGGGATTTTACTTTGACTTAACTTCCCTTCCGATGAGTTCATCAAAAACGGGGCGATCAGCAATAGACTAAGAATGTAAAAAATAATCGAAAAAAGGGCAAACCACATAATGCGTTCTCTTTACTAGGAATTATTCTTATTTTAACGGATCTTTTCTCTAGATCGCCATAATTTTATTTGAAATGATGAAAAACGCCCAAATTTCGGTATAATCACGGCAATTTTTTAAGAAAAAACAGGATTTAAAATGTTTGAGAATTTATCGGATCGCCTTTCCAAAACACTACGTAACATTAGCGGTAAAGGGCGTTTAACTGAAGATAATATTAAAGAAACCCTACGCGAAGTTCGTATGGCGTTATTAGAAGCTGACGTTGCGTTGCCTGTCGTACGTGAATTTATCGCTAAAGTAAAAGAAAGCGCGCTAGGCGAAGAAGTCAATAAAAGCTTAACACCAGGCCAAGAGTTCTTAAAAATCGTTCAACGTGAACTCGAAAAAGCCATGGGTGAAGCCAATGAAAGCTTAAACCTGGCGACACAGCCACCTGCAGTTATTTTAATGGCGGGTTTGCAAGGTGCGGGTAAAACCACCAGCGTGGGTAAATTAGCGAAATTCTTACGCGAACGTCATAAAAAGAAAGTGCTTGTAGTCTCTGCCGACGTATATCGTCCTGCGGCGATCAAACAGCTTGAAACCTTAGCACAATCTGTTGGCGTGGATTTCTTCTCATCTGATGTTAAACAAAAACCGGTAGAGATTGCCAAAGCGGCACTTGCCGACGCTAAACTCAAATTCTACGATGTGTTAATTGTGGATACGGCAGGTCGCTTACACGTTGATAGCGAGATGATGGATGAAATCAAGCAAGTTCATGCGACATTAAATCCAATTGAAACGCTTTTCACGGTTGATGCGATGACTGGTCAAGATGCGGCAAATACAGCAAAAGCCTTCAATGAAGCCTTACCACTTACTGGAGTTATCTTAACCAAAGTGGATGGTGATGCACGTGGCGGTGCGGCTTTATCTATCCGTCAAATCACCGGCAAACCGATTAAATTCCTTGGTGTGGGTGAAAAAACAGAAGCCCTCGAGCCATTCCATCCTGATCGTGTAGCATCCCGTATTTTAGGCATGGGTGATGTGCTTTCCCTTATCGAAGATCTTGAACGTTCTGTGGATCGCGAAAAAGCGGAAAAAATGGCACAGAAATTCAAGAAAGGCGATGATTTCACCTTGGACGATTTCCGTGAACAGCTCCGTGAAATGAAAAAAATGGGCGGCATGATGTCAATGCTTGAAAAATTACCCGGTGCGAAAAACTTACCGGATCATGTCAAAAATCAAGTAGATGACAAAATGTTTATCAAAATGGAAGCCATCATTAATTCCATGACCTTAAAAGAACGTGCCAATCCAGATATTATCAAAGGATCTCGCCGTCGTCGTATTGCATTAGGTTCCGGCACACAAGTTCAAGATGTAAATAAGTTGCTGAAACAATTTGACGAAATGCAACGTATGATGAAGAAAATGCGTAAAGGCGGAATGGCGAAAATGATGCGCGGCATGCAAGGCTTAATGGGCGGAGGCGGCTTAGGTGGCCTTGGCGGTTTAGGCGGCATGTTTAAACGTTAATCCCCCTCTTCAAATAAAATGCGGTCAAAAATCAATAGGTTTTTGGCCGCATTTTTTATCTTTTTAGTTAGCACCTCCCATTACCCGATTAAATTACTCAGTTTTTGGTAATATTTTCATCAATCGATAGCCGATATAATTGCTCAAGTATTTTACTTAGCGTAAAATCTAGCTCTTGATGGATATTCTCGGAATAACTAGCCATCAAGGCATCGTATTTTCTAATAATCTAGGAGTGATAAAATGGGACAGTATAAAAAGTTCTGGTACCTATTAGTCGCCGTATTGATTGGGGCATTCTCCATTCTCGGCTACTACGGGTTCGAAGTTTATCGTGAAGCACCACCAATTCCGCAACAATATGTTTCTGAATCTGGCGAAAAAGTGATTACTCACGATGATATTTTACATGGTCAAACCGCTTGGCAAACCACTGGTGGTATGCAAGTGGGGTCGGTTTGGGGTCACGGTGCATACCAAGCACCAGACTGGACGGCAGATTGGCTTCACCGTGAATTAACTAACTGGTTGGACATTACAGCGAATCAAGAGTTCGGTAAAAACTTTGCAGATTTAAATGATGAACAACAAACGTTATTAAAAGCGCGTTTAACCAAAGAATATCGCAGCAGCAAAGTTGAAAATGGTACCGTTGTGCTTTCAAATACCCGTTTAGCGGCAATGGAAAAAACTGCGCAATACTACATCTCTTTATACGGTGACGATCCAGCAACCAAAGTGACTCGTGAACACTTTGCGATGAAGGATAATACCCTTCCTGATTTACAAGCTCGTAAAGACTTAGCTAAATTCTTCTTCTGGACCGCGTGGACTGCCTCTGCTGAACGACCAAATACTCACGCAAGTTACACCAACAACTGGCCACACGAGCCGTTAATTAATAACGTGCCAACACCAGAAAACGTCATTTGGTCTATTGCGAGTGTGGTATTCCTCATTGCAGGTATTGGTTTCGTAGTATGGATTTGGTCATTCAAAAAACGTGAAGATGAAAAAGAACCGCCTACACCTGAGTTCGATCCGCTCACAAAATTACAACTAACCCCTTCTCAACGTTCATTAGGTAAATACCTCTTCACTGTGCTTGCACTTTTCCTCTTGCAAGTCACATTAGGTGCAGTTGTTGCACACTACACGGTTGAAGGTCAGGAATTCTATGGTATTGATATTTCTCAATACTTCCCGTATTCATTAGTGCGTACATGGCATATTCAAGCTGCCTTATTCTGGATTGCAATGGCATTCTTAGCCGGTGGTTTATTCCTTGCACCAATCATTAATGGCGGTAAAGATCCGAAATTCCAAAAATTGGGTGTGGATGTTCTCTACTGGGCATTAGTGGTATTGGTGGTAGGCTCATTCACTGGTAGCTACTTAGCTATTGCTCATATTCTTCCTGAAGAATGGAGCTTTATGTTCGGTCACCAAGGCTATGAATTCATTGACTTAGGTCGTTTCTGGCAAGCGGTGAAATTCGCAGGTATCTTATTCTGGTTAGTCTTAATGCTTCGCGGTACAGTGAACGCATTCAAACAACCAGGAGACAAAAACTTATTAGCGTTATTCTTCGCTTCCGTCATTGCAATCGGCTTATTCTATGGCCCTGCATTATTCTACGGTGAGCACACTCACATTTCTGTGATGGAATACTGGCGTTGGTGGGTAGTTCACCTATGGGTAGAAGGCTTCTTCGAAGTATTCTCTGTAGCGGCACTCTCATTCATCTTCGTAAGTTTAGGTTTAGTTTCACGTCGTACTGCAACTGTGGCAACTATTACTGAAGCAGCGTTATTCTTAATCGGTGGTATCCCTGGTACTTTCCACCACTTATACTTCGCTGGTGCAACCACACCAATTATCGCAGTAGGTGCGTCATTCTCTGCACTTGAAGTGGTTCCATTAGTGTTATTAGGTCATGAAGCTTGGGAACACTGGGCAATGAAACAAAAAGCACCTTGGATGGAACGCTTAAAATGGCCTCTTTACTGCTTCGTTGCTGTGGCATTCTGGAATATGTTAGGTGCTGGCGTATTTGGTTTCTTAATCAACCCACCAATTTCGCTTTATTATATCCAAGGCTTGAACACCACTGCCGTTCATGCTCACGCTGCATTATTCGGTGTATACGGTTTCTTAGCATTAGGCTTCGTTTTCTTAATCGCGCGTTATTTACGCCCAGATACACCATTTAACGACAAGTTAATGAAATGGGGCTTCTGGTTATTAAATGGCGGTTTAGTATTAATGATCGTATCAAGCTTACTACCAATCGGTGTTATTCAAGGTTATGCAAGTATCTCTGAAGGCTTATGGTATGCACGTAGTGAAGAATTTATGCAACAACCTCTATTCGATACCCTACGTTGGGTTCGTTTCGGTGGCGACGTTGTCTTCATCTTCGGTGCACTCGCTTTCTTCTGGCAAATCTTTACGATGGTATTCTTTAAACCGAAAAAAGCAGCATAATTAAATTTATGAGTATGCAAAAGCGGCTAAGTAATTAGCCGCTTTTTATTTGTGAAAAATTCGTTAAATTTCTAACCGCATTTTGATCTTCATCAAATCATTTACCTTCTTTTAAGTATGATTAAATTTGTCTTTAGATCTATACTTTCCACACTTTTCAACTTTTCTTATAACATTTCAACATGAGTGACAATCCGTTCAATGCTAGCTGGTCATCAAAAGGCAATACACTATGTCTTGGTCACTGGGATATTACTTATCTTGGTTTACCTGTGGTACTGCCAATTGAACGCCATGATAAAGATATGGGAACAAATAATATTTATAATTTTATCGACCCTGAAGATGAGCTCTATCGAGAAGGATTGATGGAAGATGATTGGATTGTGGAAAATATCGATTGGCTTTCCGATGTCTTTATTGAGCATAATATTCCCTTAGAAGAAGAAACCATGCGAGCATTCTATCAAGCGGTGAATAAGGAAGATTGGCGCTGTGGGAGCTGTGGTGGATGTATTTAATAGCAAAGTGCGGTCAATTTTATCTCCGTTTTTATACCGAACTGTCATAATAAAAACACTAGGAAATTCAATATTTCTGATATAGAATTCTTCGATTTGTTTTTTAAAAGGGAGAAAAAAATGAAACTCGTTGAAGTTAAACATCCGCTTGTTAAACATAAATTAGGCGTGATGCGCGAAGCTGATATTGATACCAAAAAATTCCGTGAACTCGCCACTGAAGTAGGTAGCTTACTCACCTATGAAGCCACTGCCGACCTTGAAACAGAAAAAGTGATTATTGAAGGTTGGAATGGCCCAGTTGAAATTGAACGTATCAAAGGTAAAAAAGTCACTGTTGTACCAATTTTACGTGCGGGTCTTGGTATGATGGACGGTGTATTAGAACACGTTCCAAGCGCTCGTATCAGTGTAGTCGGGATTTATCGTAATGAAGAAACTCTTGAACCCGTTCCTTATTTCCAAAAACTCGCGAGCGATTTAGAAGAACGTTTAGCTATCGTTGTAGACCCAATGCTTGCAACGGGTGGTTCAATGATCTCTACAATTGATCTATTAAAAGCAAAAGGTTGCCAACATATCAAAGTATTAGTGTTAGTGGCAGCGCCAGAAGGTATTAAAGCATTAGAAAAAGCACATCCGGATATCGAGCTTTATTGTGCATCTATTGATGATCACTTAAATGAACAAGGCTACATCATTCCAGGCTTGGGTGATGCAGGCGATAAGATTTTTGGGACGAAATAATTCCCTTTTAATAAGACGGCATTTATGGCCGTCTTTTTTCCGTGCGTGAAAACACAAAAGCTAAAAAAGCATTAAAACCGACCGCACTTTCAGTTAATTCAAACCGAGAGTTGAAACTAAATGAGTAATCAAACTACAACCGCACCTGTTGAGGTGCAAAGCATGGGCAAACAAGCGTTTGTCGGTTTACAGATGTTATTTGTGGCCTTTGGCGCCTTAGTATTAGTCCCCTTAATCACCGGATTAAATTCTAATACAGCCCTTCTAACCGCAGGTATCGGTACACTACTTTTCCAACTTTGTACCGGTAAACAGGTTCCGATTTTCTTAGCCTCCTCTTTTGCCTTTATTGCGCCTATTCAATATGGCGTACAAACTTGGGGTATTCCAACCACAATGGGTGGACTTGCTTGCGCAGGTTTCGTCTATTTCGCACTGTCAACCTTAGTGAAATTACGCGGCAGTGCTGCACTCGAACGAATCTTCCCGCCTGTTGTTGTGGGGCCCGTAATTATCATTATTGGTATGGGACTTGCACCAGTTGCTGTTGATATGGCATTAGGTAAAAACAGTGCATACAGCTATGAGCATTCGGTATTAGTTTCGATGATTACCTTGGTCACCACCCTTTCTGTTGCGGTGTTTGCTAAGGGAATGATGAAACTGATTCCAATTATGTTTGGTATCGTTGCTGGCTATGTGGTTTGTTTATTCCTAGGATTAATTAATTTCCAACCTGTTTTAGATGCAAAATGGTTTGAATTACCTGAGTTAACCAAACCAGAATTTAATTTAGAAGCGATTCTTTATATGCTACCAATTGCTATCGCACCAGCCGTTGAACACGTGGGTGGTATTATGGCAATCAGTTCTGTAACAGGTAAAGATTTCCTTAAAAAACCAGGCTTACATCGCACCTTATTAGGCGATGGTGTGGCAACTGCTGCAGCATCATTAGTTGGTGGTCCACCGAATACTACTTATGCAGAAGTAACCGGTGCAGTCATGCTAACTCGTAACTTCAATCCAAACATTATGACCTGGGCTGCGGTATGGGCAATTGCAATTTCCTTCTGTGGTAAAGTAGGCGCATTCCTTTCTACTATCCCAACCATCGTAATGGGTGGCATTATGATGTTAGTATTCGGTTCGATTGCCGTTGTCGGGATGAGCACCTTAATTAAAGGTAAAGTAGATGTGACCGAACCTCGTAATCTTTGCATTATTTCTGTAGTCATGACGTTCGGGATCGGGAATATGTTTGTCAACGTCGGCGATGTTGTTTCCCTGAAAGGGATTAGCCTTTGTGCCATCGTTGCCATTGTGCTGAACTTGATTTTGCCAAAAGCAAAAAATGAAGTAGAATAAAACTTCCCAAACAAAAGGGTTAAATGAAAATTTAGCCCTTTCTTTTTTATTTTAAATCAACTCGTTAATCCGTGAATCAGCAACTTTCTTTACCTATTCATCAAATTGATGATGAAACGCTTGAGAATTTTTATAGCGATAATAATGCATTATTGCTTAATTCTTTACGTCAAAACATGACTGATTTACAACAACAATTCTTCTACCTTTGGGGCAGCCAAAGCGTTGGGAAAACCCATCTTTTGCGCGCACTTTGTAATGAATATATTCAGCAACAACGAAGTGTCATCTATGTCCCACTGAGTAAATCACAATATTTTTCCACGGCAGTTTTTGAGAATTTAGAACAGCAAGAACTGGTTTGCTTAGACGATTTGCAAACAATTATTGGAAATTCAGAATGGGAAATTGCCTTATTTGATCTTTTTAATCGCATTAAGGCTAATGGTAAAACCTTATTAGTTGTCAGTGCCGATCAATCTCCAACTGCCCTACCCGTTAAATTACCGGATCTTGCTTCTCGCTTAAAATGGGGAGAAAGTTATCAATTGATTCCACTCAGCGATGAACAAAAATTTGCGGTATTGAAACAGAATGCCCATCAACGAGGTATCATACTTTCAGATGATACTGCCAATTTTATATTCACGCGTTTAGATCGTGATATGGCAACACTAAAAGAAGCATTAGTAAAACTCGATAAAGCCTCACTACAAGCCAAACGAAATCTGACTATTCCTTTTGTGAAATCAATTTTAGGCTTATAAACAAGCAAAAAAATAACCGCACTTTTTCAAGCGCGGTTATTGTTTATCTATTTATTACCAGCAATGGTGACAATAGCCAAATGCCGGCATAATGGCCACTGGATAACGAGAATAGCCTGTCATTTTTGGACGATGATCGCTTGCATTCACTTCATTTGGAACGCTATCTCTTTGTGCGACTCTCGCTTTTTCTCGAGCAGTAACAGTATTACCACTTGTTACTCGAGCATTATAATCTTGTACAGCATTCATATCATACGCAGCTGCGCCATTACCAATACTTGAAGCTTCCTGAGGTGCAGTACACGCAGTTAAAACAGCTAACGCTGCAATAGAGATCAATTTTTTCATAAATTTTACCTTTTGTTACAAACCACTTTATTAAGTGTTTCTCTGCCTTCTTTGATCCGTTCGTTCGCTTTTCTTCTAACATTCGGATCTTCGTTATTTTCAATGTATTTCGCTACATTGGCATTCTTTATTGCATAAACAGGTACATACTGCGAAGTTTTTGTTTCGCCCTGTTTATAAATTGTCGCCCCTAAAACGCTTCCATAATATTCACTGGCATCATTTGGCTTAATGTAATAATTACTAGAATTTGTTACATCTACACCATCTGTGCTTTTAAAACCACTACAGATTCCCGCGGGTGACAGAAACGTCGTTTTGGATGCCGCAACTTCGTTAAATTTATATACTTCAAATTCAACACTGTTAGCCAGCTCTTCCATATCTTTTTCAGATTTAGGATCTAAACTTCTTTGCCCTTTTCCATCAATATATTTCACTGTTTCAGAAATATTACTTTCAGAAACATTAACTGAAACATTATTTTCAGGTGTCTTCATTTTCGTTGCATATACAACACTACTACCTTCGGCTAAAACAGCTGATGATGCCAAAATACAAAATGAGTAAATCCCAATTTTTTTCTTAATATGACTCATAATACTAATGCGATTCCCTAAGTTAATAATTGTTTTCGTATAATTCAATTGGTAAATAATCCGGGTCTCGGAAGAAAGTGTACTTCATTCCGGTTAATTCATCAACCCGAATTGACTCACAAGAGACGCCTTTTTCTAAAAGATAAGCGACATATTCATCAATACTTTCTACTTTGAATGCTAAATGCCGTAAACCACAAGCTTCAGGATTTGTTACTCTTTGAGGCGGATTTGGAAATGAAAATAACTCAATTAGACTCCCATCAGGAAAACTTAAATCTAATTTATAACTATCTCGTTCTGCCCGATAAGTTTCATTTAGCTGTTTCGCCCCTAAAATCTCCATATAAAAATACTTCGAACGTGCATAGTTCGAAGCAATAATCGCAATATGGTGAAAACCTAATAATTGAGGTTTCATTATTTCTCCGGTGTGATACTTTTTGCTTTTTCTTCTTCCTGTAAAGCGAGTGCATCACGTGCTGCACGAATACTTTTCTCAAGCATTGGCACGCGAGGATCATCTGGCTCCAATAAGCGTAACATCATCGCCCAGGTTACTGCCGCCATTTTATAATCTTCACCTTCAAAATAACTGAAAGCAAGTAAACTTAATGCTTCAGGATTAGAATGATCTTGACGAATAATATCACGTAAAAGCTGGTTACCTCTGAGTTTATCTGTTTGATCTTCAGAAGACATTAACATACGCGCATAAGAAAGCTTATAATCTAAATTATCCGGCTCAAGTTTATTCGCTTGTTGGTAACTATCAAAGGCTAATTTTCCATTACCTAAATTCATCCCTACCTGACCTAATAACCACCATTTTTTAGCATCCTTTGGTGTTTTTTGTAAATCCAAACGAAGTGCGGTCGAAAATTGCTGCATTTCTGCATCCGTCATTGGGTTTGTGTCTTCTTCTTTAATTCGTTCAAAGAAGTAAGGTAATTTTGCCAATGTTTTTTCCATCATATCCTCGGCTTTCCAAGATCCCAAAGGAAAATAAGCTCCTGCTGCAATAATGGCCAAACCTAATAAACCAGAAACAAACCATAACTTACCGTAATTTTTGGCATTATTATCGATCGTTTGTGTTTCTTGTTGAGGAATATCTTCTAATAATGTCTTTTGTAGCTCTTGTTTAAGTTGTTCAACGTTCTCTACTAAGCCTTGCTGATTATCTTGCTCTATCTCTTTTAAGCGAGAAAAATACAGGGCTTTATTTAACTCATCACGCTTTTTATCTTCTTTTGCTTTAACAGAACGCAACAAGGGATAAAAACAAATCAATGCCACCACTAAAGTGAGCACAATAATACTTAATGCAAAATTCATTATTTATCCTTTTCTTTGAGTAAAGCCGATAAACGCGCATTCTCTTCGTCATCTAAAATCGCGTCAGAATTGACCGCACTTGGGCTTTTCGATTTACGTTTAAATACAAATAAAATGCCAATCAACACTAATAAAATTGGAGCAATCCATAATACGATTGTTGACGTCGTCATTGGTGGATCATAAGTCACAAAATTGCCATAACGTTGAATCATATAATCGACAACTTCACTTCGTTTTTTGCCTTCTTGCAATAATTCAAACACTTTGCCACGCATATCTACCGCAATGGTTGCATTCGAATCGGCAATATTGTTATTTTGACATTGTGGACAACGTAATTCTTGTGTTAATTGATGATAGTCCTTTTCTTGCTCTGGTGAAGCAAAATTCAATGCATCAATGGAAGCTGTCGCCGAGATACTCACAAAAAGTGCGGTTAAAAAAAGCCATGATTTTTTCATTATGGTTTCTCCGCGAGTTTGTCATAAATCGGTTTTAAGGTCTCAGTCCAAACGCGTTCATTCACATCACCCGCTAAGCGATAATGAATCACGCCTTTACCGTCCACGATAAATGTTTCCGGTGCACCATAAACCCCCAAATCTAATGCAAAAGAACCTTTTTCATCTTTAAGCACAAGACTATAAGGATTGCCTAAATCTTTTAGCCATTTTACAGCTTTTGGTGATTCATCTTTATAGTCGATACCAATGATTGTTACACCTTGTTTAGCCAATTGATTCAAGTATTGATGCTCTGCATAACAAGTTGGACACCAAGTTGCCCACACATTTAAAAGAACCGGTTTACCTTGTTGGAAGATTTCATTACCGTAGGTTTTATTTTCCAATAAATCCGTTAATATTTTCTGTGGCACGGGTTTCCCCACAAGAGCAGATTCTAACGCTTTTGGGTCATCACCTTGTGCATTGCGTCCAAGCTGAACTAAAAATGCTGCAGCTACCGCAAGAAAAACAATAAGTGGGATAAGTAGTTTTTTATTCATAACACTATCAATTTCACATCTATTTCTAGGGGCAATACGCCCCTTATTACAATTAAGATTGTTTAACTAATCGACTAAAACGATAACGACGGTCAAACATACAGAGCAAGCCACCTAATGCCATAAACAATCCTCCAATCCAAATCCAACGGATAAACGGTTTATAGTAAAGGCGTAGCGCCCATGAGTTATCATCAATCTTTTCGCCCAAAGCAACATAAAGATCACGAGTAAAGCCCCAATTAATTGCTGCTTCCGTCATTGGCATTTTACTGACGGTATAAAAACGTTTTTCAGCAAATAATGTTGCTTCCGGTTTACCTGCTTTTGAAATGTCGATTTGTGCTTTACCGCCCATATAGTTAGGTCCATTTGCATCACTCACGCCAGCAAATTTAAAGTCATAATTAGCAATCTGCACTGTATCGCCAACAGCCATTCGCACATCGCGTTCTACACTAAAGTTTTGGCTAAATACAATTCCCCAAACTGTCATCGCCACACCGAGGTGAGCCAAAATCATCCCCCAATGAGAACGGGAAAGTTTGGTAATACCTTTAAAGAAAGATTCACGGTGTGTTGCACGTTGTTTCATTTCATAAAGGCTTAATAACACAATAATGACGGACATCATGGTACCAAGCACAGCACTGACGGTGAGTTTATTTTGTAAGAAATACGGTAAAGCAAAACCTGCAATCGCCATCACAATGACACTCACAACAACCGGTGTACGAATTTCAGAGAACTGATCTCGACGCCATTTTACTAATGGCCCAATACCTAGTAATAAGGCAAATGGGGTCATAATAATCAGGAACATTTGATCAAAGAACGGCGCACCGATCGAAATAGATCCCAAACCTAATTGTTTGTGAACTAATGGCAATAACGTCCCTAAGAACACCACACAAAGTGCGGTCATTAATAGGATGTTATTTAATAATAATAAGGTTTCACGAGAATAACGTTCCGCATTATCACGTGAACGAATTTGGTTGCCTTTATAAGCATACAAGGTTAACGAGCCACCTATCACTACAACCAAATAAGCAAGAATATACAAACCACGTGTTGGATCTGAAGCAAAGGCGTGTACTGACACTAAGATACCGGAACGAACTAAGAATGTACCCAGTAAGCAAAGGGAGAACGCCAAAATCGCTAAAAGCACAGTCCAAGCTTTAAAAGAGCCACGTTTTTCAGTCACCGCTAAAGAGTGGATTAATGCGGTTCCTGCAAGCCAAGGCATTAAAGAAGAGTTTTCTACAGGATCCCAGAACCACCAGCCACCCCAGCCGAGCTCATAATACGCCCACCAAGAACCCAACACGATCCCAAGTGTTAAAAATACCCAAGCAGCCATCGTCCAAGGACGAGACCATCTTGCCCAAGCGGAGTCTAATTTCCCTGTCATTAATGAGGCGATCGCAAAGGCAAAAGCCACAGAAAAACCAACATATCCCATATAAAGTAATGGTGGGTGGAAAATTAAGCCCACATCTTGCAACATTGGATTGAGTTCTCTGCCATCTACTGGGAAGTCAGGGAATGTACGGGTAAACGGATTTGAGGTAAATAATACGAAGAGTAAAAAGCCGATGCTAATAATCCCCATAATACCTAATACACGAGCTACTGCTTCCTGTGGCAAGTGTTTGCTAAATAAGGCTACTGCAGCACCCCAAAGTGTTAATAACCAAATCCAAAGTAATAATGAGCCCTCATGTGAACCCCAAACTGCAGATAAACGATAATAAATCGGCAAGCTGCTGTTAGAGTTATTTACCACATATTGCACACTAAAATCATTGACGGCAAAAAGGTAGAACAATGCAGCAAACGCAATGGTTAAAGTAAAAAATAAACCATAAGTCATTGGACGAGCCAATGACATAAGTTGAGGATGACCTTTTTCAGCTCCCCATAATGGGAGAATGGCTAAAAAGAATGAAACGGCAAGGCTTAAAGCAAGCGCATAATTTCCTAATTCAGCAATCATTAGCGACCTTCTTGCGATTTTTGCTGGGTTTCTTTATAACGACGATCGGCTTCACTCTCGCCTTTTAGTTCTGCTCCCATTGGTTTATGCATTTTCTGCATTTTCTCGCCTAATTCTGGCGGCACATAATTTTCATCATGCTTAGCAAGCACTTCTGTTGCTTCTAATAAGGTTGGTTCTTTTAACACACCTTGCGCAACAATACCCTGTCCCTCACGGAAAAGATCCGGCAAAATACCTTCGTACTCTACTGTAATTGATGGACCAATATCATTCACATCAAAGCGAACTTTGAGACTTTTCGGATCTCGACTAACAGAGCCTTCAACCACCATACCACCAACACGAATACGTTGCCCAACTTCAGGTTTTTGATCAGGATTTCCGTCTTTCCCTTCTACAACTTCCGAAGGGGTATAAAATAAATCAATATTTTGGCGAAGCGCATAAAGCACCAAACCTGTTGCAATCGAAATACCTAAAATCACAAAGATGATGATCGAAAGTCTTGATTTACGTCTTGGATTCATAGCGTATTTCCTTTATTTGCTTGGTTTAAACGGGCTTCACGTTGTTGCTCGCGTAACACTTCTTTTAACACCGCTTTACGCCCCTTGACGCTTTGTATCGCCAAAATGATCATTGCCACGAGGCTAATGCCATAGGAAAGCCACACATAAAAACCGTAGCCTCCCATATTGATAAAATCACTCCAACTTTGGAAAAACATTTTCCGCTCCCTAAAATAAAAATGAAAAACTATTTTAGCTTACTTGCTAACTCTTTTACCCATGGGCGTTTGCTGTCTTCTTTTAGCAATTCAACGCGGTAACGCACGAGCGTAAACCAAATGGATAAAAATAAAAATCCAAAAATACATAAAATCAGTGGAATTAACATCGGCGTTGCAATAGACGGTTTTTCAAACTTCGTGATACTTGCCCCTTGGTGTAAGGTATTCCACCACTCTACGGAGAAGTGAATGATTGGTAAATTCACCACACCAACAATACACAAGATACCCGCTGATTTTGCGCCCACAGCACGATCAGAAAATGCAGAATAAAGCGCTAATACACCGATATATAAGAAGAAAAGAATGAGCTCAGCAGTTAAACGCGCATCCCATACCCACCAAGTTCCCCACATTGGTTTGCCCCAAATTGCACCTGTTACCAAGGCAATAAAGGTAAACATTGCACCGATCGGTGCCATAGCTATCATTGAAAGATGAGCGGCTTTAATTTGCCAAACTAACGCAATAATGGCAGCCACAGCCATAGAACCATACACACCCATTGACCAAATCGCTGCCGGCACATGGACATACATAATTCGGAAACTATTGCCTTGCTGATAATCAGCAGGTGCGTAAGCTAAGCCCCACACGATGCCAACAGCCAATAATAAAACCGCAATCACACCAAAAAATGGACTTAATTTGCCACATAAATGATATTGGGTTTCATGTTTTGCGTAAGGATGTAACCACTTCCACATAAAAGATCCTTAATTCCAAAAAATAAAAAACAGTTAAAAATCTGACCGCACTTTCACCGTAATGATGATTAATTATCTAAACTAATTCGTAGTGCCGCGGCAATAGCAAAAGGCGATAAGGTTATTGCGCCAGCCAAAATTGCACCTAAAATAGCAAGCTGTCCACCATAAGGGAGATTTAACGTAGCGGCATCTAAAATTGCTGAAGCAAAAATTAAAACCGGAATGAATAATGGTACCACAAGTAAACTCAGCAATACGCCACCTTTACGTAACCCCACCGTTAATGCCACACCAATTGCACCAATGCAGCTTAAAATCGGCGTGCCCACTAAGAGTGTAAGCACCAGTGCCCACCAAATATTCACTTCCAATGAAAGCAATAAAGCGGCAATCGGAGAAAGTAGAATCAACGGCAAACCCGTTAACAACCAGTGTGCAACGACTTTTGCAAGTGCCGTTAATGCTAAAGGTTGAGCCGTAAGCATCAATTGTTCTAAAGAACCATCAATAAAGTCATCTCGGAATAAGCGCTCAAAAGACAGCAACGCAGAAAGCAATGCAGCTACCCAAGCAACGCCAGGTGCGATGCGAGAAAGTAACTTAGGATCCGGCCCAATAACTAATGGAAATAGCGTGATGACGATCAAAAAGAACCAAAGCGGATTTAAAATTTCCGCTTGCTTACGGGTCGCAATCTTCAGCTCTCGCTTTATAATCTGTAAAAATATCATAAAAATCTAAGGGTTATATTTATAATCAGCAAGATTGATTTTCTTTAATAGGCTACTTGGTACTTCTTGATGACTCGTTAAAATCACCATTCCACCTTTTTTAGCATGATTTTCAAAAAGTGCGGTCAAAACTTCAACCCCTTTTTTATCTATTGCTGTAAAAGGTTCATCCAAAATCCAAAGTGGCGCCTCAGAGATCCATAATCTCGCCAAGGCAATGCGCTTTTGCTGCCCCGCGGAAAGTTGAGCTGCAGGCAAATCTTCGCGACCGAGTAAGCCCACTGTTTCCAAGACATCCCATAAAATATCGGTGCCTTGCTGGCTTTGACTAATCTGCTGATAAAATTTTAAATTTTCCCATGCCGTTAATTCAGGCTTTACGCCAGAATGGTGGCCGAGATAAAGTAGCTGATGATGGTATTCTTCACGTTGTTTTGTAATTTCGTCTGAATTCCACCGCACTTTACCTTCTACAGGCTGTGCAAGACCAGCTAAAATCCGCAATAAACTTGTTTTACCGATACCATTGTGTCCTTCAATTTGCACGAAATCACCACTTTGAAATTGCAGTGAAAGATCAGTGAACAACACGCGATCGCCACGTTGGCACGCCAATTGTTCTAATTGAAGTTGATGAGCAGGAAACATAGTCTCAGCCTTAAAAATAAAATCTTATGAAAAATCAGCGGGTATTCTACCACAAGGGGAAATTTTGACGAGATTTTAAGGGCTAAAAGGTATAACTATTTAGAAGTAGATCGGTGTGTTTATTGATTTAAAACAAACTAAATTTTCCTAGCTTTTTCATCAGATAATCAAATAATTAAAAGATTTACTGATCTAAATCAAATTTTCTGCTACCATTTAACTACTTTTTGATGTTGTTTTATCAAAAACATTACCTTAACTTCATTTAAAAAAGGAACATATTATGTCTTATACTCTACCTGAATTAGGTTACGCTTATGATGCGTTAGAACCACATTTTGATGCACAAACAATGGAAATTCACCATACTAAACACCACCAAGCCTATGTAAACAATGCAAACGCGGTGTTAGAAACTTTACCTGCTGAATTTTCTGAAATGTGCTCAGGTCAATTAATCAGCCAATTAGACAAAATCCCAGCTGAAAAACGTACTGCATTACGTAACAACGCAGGCGGTCACGCAAACCACAGCTTATTCTGGAAATCATTGAAAAAAGGCACCTCTTTACAAGGTGATTTAAAAGCCGCTATCGAACGTGATTTCGGTTCTGTAGAAAACTTCAAAGCTGAATTTGAAAAAGCAGCGGCGACTCGTTTCGGTTCTGGTTGGGCATGGTTAGTGATCAACCAAGGTAAATTATCTGTTGTATCAACAGCAAACCAAGATTCTCCATTAATGGGTAAAGAAATCGCAGGTTGTGAAGGTTTCCCACTTTTAGGTTTAGACGTTTGGGAACACGCTTACTACTTGAAATTCCAAAACCGTCGTCCAGACTACATCAAAGAATTCTGGAACGTAGTAAACTGGGATTTTGTTGCAGAGCGTTTTGCTAAAAAATTAGCAGATTGCGGATGTGCAGCTAAATAATAGCTTCTCAAAATATATAAAAAATCGCCTATTTTTAGGCGATTTTTTTATTGGTTAAATCCAACGTCTGACTTTTTTCTTATAAGCCAAATAAGACTCACCAAACTTCTTCTCTAGCCAGTATTCTTCAGGTTTTATTTGCCATTGTGTGATGAGATAAATAAACAGAAAAATACCTAGAAAACTGACCGCACTTTGCAAATAAACTGCCCATGCCACTAACAAGCCCGCTAAACTTAAATACATTGGATTTCGGCTAAAACGATAAATACCATTTACCACAAACACATTACTTTTTTCTAAGTGAATAGGATTGATATTCGCTTTACTTTTATAGAATTGCCAAAGGCTAAAAAAAGCGATGGCAGAAGAAACCGATATAATCAAATAAACTGCTAATACATTGATTTCGAGCAGATAAGGATTAGGCAAATATACCATGATAAGTGCACAGCCAATAAAAATGACGGGTGGCGGCACAATAGGTTTCTGAATCATAAGATCAAAAATCCAATAAAAAAGCCCGAGCAATTCGGGCTAATTAAAACATTACAGATTATTTAATTTCATCTGCGCCATTTGTTTTTCTAACGGGTTACCGCTTTTTTGTGCATTCTCAAAGCTTGCTTTAGCACCATTCACATCGCCTTTTGCGACTTGAATATCGCCCGCTAAAAGATCTTTACGTGCACTAAAGCCTTGGCTTTTCACTTGATTTAGACTTGCTAATGCTGCATCAAATTGACCTTGTTGGAATTGCACAGCAGACAAACGAAGCGCTGCTAGAGACGTTAAGATATCATCTTGTGATTGAGCAATTGCTTGTTTCAAGCTATTTTCAGCAGAGGCGTAATCTTGTTTTGCAACAAAACCTTTTGCTTCATCTAATAAGCTAAATACCGCATAGCTGGTTTTATCATGCGCTTTCACAAATTCAGCCACTTTAGCTTGTTGTGCCGCGGCATCTTTGTTTGTGGTATAAACTAACGCATCATATTCAGCAGACGCTTGCATGATTTGATTGGCTTGATAAGACTGCCAATAACGCCAGCCCAACATCCCGCCCACACCAAGAATAAAAGCGGCAATAATGGTTTTGCCATTGTCTTTCCACCATTCTTTTAACTGGTTCAGTTCTTGTTCTTCTTCAATGGTATATGCCATTTTCCTATCCTTCTAAAATTAAAATTGGGCTTTTACGTGTTCAATTAAATTGGACACATCAATGGTTTGTTGCTCTGCTGCGCCAAGTAAGTGTTTTACCACAACTTGATTATTTTGCACTTCACTTTCACCAAGCACAAGAGCCAGAGTCGCACCAGACTTATCTGCGCGTTTAAATTGTTTTTTAAAGTTACCGCCGCTGCAATGCAACATTGTGCTTAAGTGCGGTAATTCTGAGCGAAGTTTTTCAGCGAGCTGGAATGCGGCTAACGTTGTACCTTCACCTTGATAAACAACGTAAATATCTACCGCACTTTTTACCGGAATCGATTTATTCACTTCTTGAACGAGTAGCACTAAACGCTCTAAGCCCATTGCAAAACCGACACCACTGGTTGCGTGACCACCAAGTTGTTCAACTAAGCCGTCATAGCGTCCACCACCACATACAGTACCTTGTGCACCTAATGCTGATGTCACCCATTCAAATACAGTTTTATTATAATAGTCTAAACCACGTACCAATTTTGGATTAATTTCATATTGAATGCCCACCGCATCTAATAGACCGCATAACTGCGCAAAATGCTCGCGACTTTCATCATCTAAATAATCCAATAATTTTGGCGCGCCATCCAATACATCTTGTAATGCTTGATTTTTAGTATCCAAAATACGTAATGGATTTTTTACAAGACGTTCTTTCTCTTCTTCGCTCATTAAATCTTGGTGATTTTCTAAGAAAGCCACTAATGCAGAACGATAGTTTGCACGTGCTTCTAATGAACCAATCGAATTTAATTGAAGTGAAACATGTTGATCAATACCTAATGCTTTCCACAAACGAGCCGTTAAAATAATTAGCTCCGCATCAATTTCAGGGGTTGCGATACCAAATACTTCTACACCTGCTTGATGGAATTGACGATAACGACCTTTTTGTGGGCGCTCATGGCGGAACATTGGTCCCATATACCATAAACGTTGTTCATTGTTGTAAATCCAACCGTGTTCAATCGCAGCACGCACACATCCTGCCGTACCTTCTGGACGAAGTGTTAATTGTTCATCATTATCCCAGAATGTGTACATTTCTTTTGAGACAACATCTGTGACTTCACCGATTGCACGAGCAAATAATGGCGTACTTTCCACGATTGGCATACGCACTTCTGAATAGCCGTAGCTGCTTAAAATTTGGCGAACCTGCCCTTCAATCCATTGCCAAAGTGGAGATTCAGTTGGGGAACAGTCATTCATCCCACGAATTGCTTGAATATTTTTTGCCACGAGTTTTCCTTAAATAATTCGATTTTTTGGATCTTGTTGTGCAACTTTGGCACGAATTTTTGCTTCTAATTGGTCAATAATCGCGTCGTTGTCAAAACGTTCTTTTTGACGCTCACCATCTAAATAATAGCCACTTTTCTTATTACCACCGGTCACGCCAAGGTCAGAAACTAATGCTTCACCTGGACCATTTACCACACAACCAATAATAGACACATCCATTGGGGTGATAATATCTTCTAAACGTTGTTCCAGTGCATTCACCGTGCCGATCACATCAAACTCTTGACGAGAGCAAGTTGGGCAAGCAATAAAGTTAATCCCGCGAGAACGAATACGTAACGATTTTAAAATATCAAAACCAACTTTGATTTCTTCTACAGGATCGGCGGCTAAAGAGACACGCAAGGTATCACCAATGCCTTCTGCTAACAACATCCCTAAACCAATTGCTGACTTCACAGAGCCCGCACGTGCGCCACCTGCTTCCGTAATACCTAAATGCAACGGCTGTTTAATGGCTTTTGCCAGTAAACGGTAAGATTCCACCGCAAGGAAAACATCGGATGCTTTTACGCTCACTTTAAATTGATCAAAGTTTAAACGATCCAAGATCTCAACATGACGTAACGCTGATTCTAATAAGGCTTCTGGTGTTGGTTCACCAAATTTCTCTTGAATATCTTTTTCTAATGAGCCAGCATTGACACCGATACGGATAGGGATATTTTTATCACGTGCGCAATCCACCACTGCACGAATACGATCTTCACGACCGATATTGCCTGGATTAATACGTAAGCAATCCACCCCATATTCAGCCACTTTTAACGCAATGCGATAGTCAAAATGAATATCCGCCACTAATGGTACATTCACTTGCTGTTTAATGATTTTAAAGGCTTCGGCGGCATCCATAGTTGGTACAGAAACACGCACGATATCTGCGCCCACACGTTCCAACGATTTAATCTGTGCAACGGTCGCTTCAACATCAGTTGTGCGAGTATTTGTCATGGATTGTACGGCAATCGGTGCGTCACCACCGATTGGTACATTGCCCACATAAATTTTTGTCGATTCACGACGTTTGATAGTAGGTTTTACTGCTGACATTCTTTCGTAAATTATTCGTTAAGGTTTTGGTAATTTAAATTTAGCCACACGGCCATCAACGGTAAGCGGATACGCTTCGCCTTTATAAGTAATGCGAACGTTACCCGGCGCACCGATAATCAATGCATAGTCATTACCATTAAAAGTTAAGACTTCGCCTTGTTTATATTCTTTTTGCGCTAATACTTTACGGTTTTGGTCTTTCACACTAATCCAGCTTGAATTCTTTGTGATCTCAATAACGAGATCGCCTTTCGCTGTGGTTGGAGCTTCAGAAATAGCGGGGTTTTCAACTGCACTTTGTGTATCTGGCACAGTTTGCTCTGTTGTTGATTCTGTGTTAGGTAACGTTTGTTCCACAACCGGTGCTTGAGCTTGTTCAACAGTAGGTGCTGAAGTTGCTGCGGTTGAAACTTCTGCGTTTACTGTTTGAGCTTGATTTTCTTGAGTAGTTGAAACAGCGGGTTCAGCAGCGGCATTATTTGTTGTTTCCGCTACTGGCGTAGTTGGCGTAGTTCCATTGTTTGACACCGCAGGCTGGCTATTTACTGTTACTGGAATTTTATTCGAATGAGTAACTGGCACCTCTGCTGTTTTTTCTTTTTCAACGTAGGTTTGGACTAAATTATCACGTTCTTCGTTTGATTTTTGATAATTTTGCCACCACCATAAGCCAGTCATTCCAACAGCAGCGAGTAAAATAATAGTTGTAAGTGTGCCTACCCAACGGCTGTGGGATGAATATTGGTTTACTGAACGAGTCGCACGTGTATTTTTACTTAAATCATTTTTATGTGCTTCACCAAAAGTTAAATGAGCCCATTCAGCATCAGGAATACGTAAAAATTTCGCATAGCTGCGAACGTAACCTCTCAAAAAGGTTGAAGGTACATTTTTTTGGACAAATTCATTATTTTCTAATTTTGCCAAAATGCTTGGACGTAAAGAAATGGCCTTTGCCACATCTTCTAGAGAAAGGTTTAGTGCTTCGCGTGTTTGGCGAAGTTTATCCCCAAAGGAGATTTCAGTTGTTTCGGTTTGTTCGACGATTGTATTCATAGGTATAAAAATAGAGAAATAGAAATAAAAAACTAAATACCAAATTTTAAAGTCGAAAGGGGCTTTTGGCAATGATTATTTGAGCGTGCGGAGCTTTTCCGCTCTAGAAGGATCAACTTGGCGCAATTTCTCCAACGCTTGTTGATAAACGTCGGTTTGTTTTCCAGCAAAAGCACAAAGCGCCATGTTTTCGTAAGTATCAGCTTGATGATAATAATTCGGCGCAGCGAGTGCCGCATTAAATTGTGAATAAGCTTGTTCAAACTCACCTTGCCCACATAAAAAAGCACCGAAGTTGTTATACACATCGCCTTGCTTATCAACTAACTTAATCTCCTGTAAATAAGCTTGCTTCGCTTATTCCGTATCACCTTGTAATTGATAA
>CABSXY010000007.1 GCA_902481695.1 uncultured Haemophilus sp.
ATACCATAATGAATTGCGAAAAAACAAAACAAGGAAAATGCGAAGTGGCTGCGACGCAATTAAATGGCTGTCTTGCTATGGCATCGTCAAAAGATAAAAACGGGAATTGGACTTACTTCTTCTCTCATAGTGGCATCTGTGGTTCAGTTGAACAGGAAGCATTATCACATTGCAAAGCCAGCAAAGCTAAAAACTGCCAAATTGAAATTCGTCAATTAGACGCACATTATAATTACGCTATTGATAAACTCTTATGGGGGAAATTCTCACAAGACTAGCATAAATACTTGTGCATGAATTTTAAAAAGCTTCGCACTACCTTAATCTTCTTGATACAAGAGCGGTCAAATTTCTCTCACTTTTTACAAGGAATAAAAATGAAAAAATATTGGTTAATTCTATTAACGATGCTTGCTTGCAGCCCTTATGCGAATAGCTGTGGTGGGCAATTTGATCCAGCAACTGGAACGTGTCGAATTATTGGTCCTGATGGAAGAATGATTATGTATAATTCGGCCCCTCCGCAAGGGGGATATTCAAATGCGCAAGTAGGGCCACCCGTAGGTTCTGACTACTATGCTGCCATTGCCATCAATAAAGCCACTGGAGATTGGGGATGGTCAAGTGGCTTTTTAGGCGAATCTGTGGCGATTATGGATGCAAGAATGCACTGTGAAAAAGCAGAACGAGGAGAATGCGAAGGAGCGGCAACACAATTAAATGGCTGTCTTGCTATGGCATCGTCAAAAGATAAAAACGGGAATTGGACTTACTTCTTCTCTCGTTCTGGCATCTGTGGCGCAGTTGAACAAGAAGCGTTATTAAATTGCCAAGCCAGTAAAGCTAAAAACTGCCAAATTGAAATTCGTCAATTAGACGCGAATTATAAATACTATATGTATCAATAAACGCTTAAAATCAATCTAAGGTGTATCAGATACACCCTAATAAAAGGATTACTATGAAAAAATCACTTACATTGGCTTTATGTGCTTTATCCGTTTCAGTTTCTGCGAAAACACCTTCAATCGAAGATCAAATGTCGTATCCACCACGACCGCCAATTTTAGAATTTCCTAATTGGTGGAGTGTAATTGCTTATAATCCAAAAAATGGTGCTTTTGGTTATGGCGAGGGAAATATGATAAAGCCTGCTCAAAATAAAGCACTAAAGGATTGTGAGCTTGCTTCAACGGATACAAATAAACAACATTGTCAAATCGTAATAGAAGCCAATCATGATTGTGTTGCATTGGCAACAGGAGATTCCCCTGGAAAATATGCCGCAGTTCGCAATTCCAGAGTGAAGCAAGAAGAAATTGAACAAGAAGCCTTGGCAGCCTGTAAAACGAATTCAGCGAATTGCTCAATCACCTTTTCCGCTTGTGAAAAATAATCTTAAAAAAGGAACGCTCTATGAAAAAAACCTTACTTTGCCTGTGTCTCTTTTCTTCTGCCGCTTACGCTAACCAATGTGAAATCATTGATACCGAATTAGCAACAAGTTATTCAGAGATGAAAACCTACGGCAGCTATAACGAAAACAATGAAGAAAAATACCAGTCTTCAGAAAAACGTTTTAAAGACGCATTAGCCAAAATTGAAAAATTAGAAGGCAAATTCTGCGCTTGGGAAAAAGCACCTAAAGCGGGGGTTGGTGTGCTCACTTCAAAAGACAATAAGCTTCAGATTCTGACTTGGGATTGGCAATCTGGCGGGACAATGCACGAATATGGCAGCATTTGGCGCTATCAGTTACCTAATGGCACTTGGAAAACGGAATTTAATGAGTTAGGCTCTGATATAACCCGCCTAGAATCGCCTAAATTGAATGGAAAACCTTACTATTTTATAGAAATCGCTGACATCTACAGTCAATGCCATCATGCACTCGCAGCGAAATTTTATCAAATTACGGAAAAAGGTTTAGAAGAAGCCAATCTGATTCAAGGTAAAAAACCAACTTCTAATATTGAGGTATCGTTTATCTCATATACGAATAATGATTTACCAGAATCGAATGCCTATTTTGATTACGACTTGAAAAATAACCGCTTTAGCTTCCCGCTCGTACATGAATTTGAAGAGACCTGTGGTAACGGGAAAATGACCTCTGAACGCATTTATTATCGTTTTGATGGCAAACTCTTTGTAAAAGAGAAAAAAGCGAAGAAATAATTGAGAAAGGAGGCAATAATGCCTCTTTTTAATTTCAAAGTACGGTTGTTTTCTTATTATTTTCACTATTAACGGGAAAAGATTGGTTGTCTTTCATTTGATTGATACAATGCTTCCGTTTTTCTATTAATTGGACATCTCATGAAAAAATATCTTAAAGCATTTATTCTTTTTCCGTTGATTATTCAAATTATCGGCACTATTGGCCTAATGTTCGCCAACAATGATGCCGATGGATTTCAGTCTTCAGCAGTTACCGCCTTTATCGTGGCTGCGGTACCGACTTTTCTCATTACACTTTGGGCAGCATTTCACCGTTATGCGAGTTATCACGTAAAAGCCATCGCATTAATTTCGGTATTAATTGGATTTTGTTATACCGTCGTAGCGGGGATCTTTTATGCGACCCTAGTGAATGACATGGGATTTGGCGAATGGTTACGTGCAGGAGGATTAGAGATTACCTGCTTAATGGCCGCAGGCTTGGCGCTTTATTCTGTTATGGTATTACCGCTCTTGTTACCGAAAGAACGCCCGCTATAAGGCGATTTGAGGCGAATATTGAGCAGTTAAATCCACCAAATCTGTTAATGAAATTGACCGCACTTGATTGTTTTCTGGCAAAAGTGCGGTTAAATTTCGGGCTAAAACATCTTGTTCCAGCACAAAACATTGTCCTTTGCATTGACTAAACATTTCTCCGTACTTTACCGCTAGCAACACACCGTCTTGCCATAAAACCACCGCATCATTTTCCGTGATGTCAGTCAAATAACGTTGAAGTTCTGCCCCAGAATAATGAGCTTGAGAAAAGGTATAAAGCATAATATTCCTTAAAACGTAAATACTTTTTCTGCTTGGCTAAGCTTATTGAACAGCGAAGTGCGGTCAATTTTTTCAGCAGAAATAATAAGCTGTTCAGCTTGCAAATTGTATTGGTCGAGCGAATCGGCACAGACAAAGCGCTGTTCAATATCGTATAAATCTAATAATTTAAAGGTACGAATAAAATCTTTTTGTAACAATAACTCAGGATTTTGCCCATCGAGTAAATTTAATACGCCATCATCGATAAAAAAGACACCAATTTCCTCTTCATCACAAAATGCTGTTGCCGCGAGCAAAGCATCTAATCCTTCACGAGAAATCGCGTTTCCATGTGGCGCAGTACGAAATAAAAATGCCAGCTTCATAATGTCACCACCCGATCTGCTTTTAATGCCATCGCCATAAACTCGCCTAAGCCTGTAATCTCAAAGCCTTCTGCCAGATTGGTTTTATCAGTCTCTTTTGCCGTAAGCCCATCCACCACGCCACGACGTTGTGAAGCTGCAACACATAAATGCAAAGGAACATGATGCTGCGCTGAAAAGGCTTGCCAAGCTTTCGTCAGATTAAATTCATCATTGGCAGGATAAACTAAGCCATTACCATTACTCACACCGTCTTGGAAAAAGAAAATTTGGTTAATAACATGCCCTTTTTCAAGTAAAGCCTGGGCAAATTGATAGGCAAGAAAAGCCCCTTGTTTGCCATAAACAGGACTTTTCACGGCGAGAACATAGTTCATTACTCTTGCTCTTGCTCTTGTTTGATTTGACGAATATACAAATACACGGTGTGGCGAGAAATCGCGAGGCGATCAGCCACTAAATTGATGGCATCTTTAATATCAAAAATGCCTTTTTCGTAAAGTGAAATCACAATCTGACGGTTCTTATTATTGTTTGAGACTGAGCGATCTGCATTCACTTCTTCAATGGTTTTTTCTACCGTTTGTGCCACCAATTCTTCCACTGAACTTGCAAAATTGACGGAAGAGGTTTCATTTTGTTCCTGCGTTGGCATAAAGGCCTGCATAAATTGAGAAACCGGCACATCCAAATTAATATTGATACAAAGTAAACCAATAATGCGTTGCTTGCTATTTCGAATGGCGATGGTCACTGACTTCATCAGCACATTGCCTTTCGCACGCGTGAAATAAGGCTTAGACACACTTTCACTTTGCATATTACGCAAGGATTTCAGGGCTAAATCCGTAATCGGGGAACCCACTTGGCGATTAGTATTATGCCCATTGGCGATACAAATGGCGGAATGTTCAATGTCTTCCAAAGAGTGTAAGACGATTTCACAATGTTTGCCAATCAACGCACTCACGCCATCAACTACCGCTTTATAGGAAATCAAAATAGCACGATCTTCATCAGTGAAAGGTTGTCTATCGGTTAGTATCATTTTTCAAATCTGGTAGGGAAAATGACCGCACTTTGGACAAAGTGCGGTTGAATTAAGGATTATTTTTTAGGATTAACGTCTAATACTTCAACTTCGAAGTAAAGTGTTGCATCAGGTGGAATTGAATCGCCTGCACCTTGTTTGCCATAAGCTAATTCAGGTGGAATCACTAATTCGATTTTACCGCCTTTCTTCACTAACTGAAGACCTTCAGTCCAACCTTTGATCACTTGGTTTAATTTAAATTCAACCGGTTGACCACGTTCAACAGAGCTATCAAATACTTTACCATCTGGTAATTTACCAGTGTAATGTACTTTCACAGTATCTGTTGCTTTAATCGCATCACCTTTACCTGCTTCAGTGATTTTGTAAAGTAAGCCATCTTTAGTGCTTTTTACGCCATCTTTTTTCGCAAATTCAGCGCGGTATTTATCGCCTTCTTCTTTTGCGGCTTTCGCTTGTTGTTCTACTTTTGCTTTCGCTGCAGACACTAATTGCTCTTGAATACCATCTAAGGTTTGTTGAATTTTTTCGTCTTTACGAACATCAACTTTACCTTCTAATGCATCTTTTAAGCCATCTAAAATACGCGCATTGTCGTATTGAATCACTTCTTTTTGAGCATCCACTAAATCTTTTACTTGGTTACCCATTAATGCACCTACAGCATAAGACGCATCACTTGCGCTTGGCGCTGCTTTATCTTCTGCAAAAACAGAACCTGAAACGACCGCACTTACCATAAGTGCAGCAAGAGAAAGCTTTTGAATTTTCAACATTTTGCTTGATCCTTTATAATAGAAACGGAATAGTGAATAGGTTAAATCGGATTGACCAAATTCACAACATTTTTTTAAAAATTAGAGAAATTTTATGCAAAATCAACAAATTTTAGAAGATCGCATTGCTGAACTTGAAATGAAAATTGCGTTTCAAGAACAACTTTTAGACGAACTTAACCAAGCATTAGTTCAACAACAGTTTGATATGGATAAAATTCAACTTCAACTCCGCTATCTCGCCGGCAAATTAAAAGATATGCAACCTTCTAACATTGCTAGCCAAGCAGAAGAAACGCCTCCTCCGCATTATTAAAATGTAATAAAACCATATTTTTAGCTAAATGCGTGATCTTCATCACAAATTCATGAAAAATATTTTTATTTTATTGAAAAAATAACTAAGTGTTTTTATGGTTACCTCTATCGTTGTAAGCCAAATAGAGGATGTAAAAATGGCAAAGTTAGAAATAAAAAATATTACAAAAAAATTTGGTGACTTTTACGCAGCAAATAATATTACTTTTATCGCGGAAGAAGGCGAGTTTGTCACCTTATTAGGACCAAGTGGCTGTGGTAAAACCTCCTTATTAAAATTAATCGCTGGATTTCATGTGGCTGACGAAGGTGAAATCCTTATCGGAGGAAAAAATGTTAACAATGTTCCTCCAGAAAAACGCAATACAGCCATGTGTTTCCAATCTTATGCCCTTTTCCCTCACCTCAACGTTTCTCATAATATTTGCTATGGTTTAAAGCAACGTAAAATTGATATTGAAGAACAAAAACAGCGTTTAGATCTCGCATTGAAGCAAATGGATTTAGAATTTCATAAATTGAAATTACCTAATGAGCTTTCTGGAGGTCAACAACAGCGTGTCGCATTAGCCAGAGCCATGGTTACTCGTCCAGATGTGATTTTATTTGATGAACCACTTTCTAACTTAGATGCCAAATTACGCGAAAGTGTACGTTTTGAAATTAAGCAACTCTCAAAACAATATAATTTAACTAGTATTTATGTGACTCACGATCAGGCTGAAGCCCTAACTATGTCAGATAAAATCATCGTGTTAAATAAGGGCTCTATTGAGCAAATTGGCTCTCCTCAAGATATTTATCATCATCCTAAAAACCGCTTTGTGGCAGATTTTATTGGCATTGCCAATATCACGGAAGCCAATGTGAAAAACATCGGTGACAATCTTTATGCAGTGAGTTCTATTTTTGGCGATTTCACCGTATTTTCTGAGAAAAAACCGGAATCAGAACGAATTTATATTTGCTTTCGACCGGAAGACATTGAATTGTTACCAAACGCACAAACGGAAGCGGAAAACCAAATTACAGTAGATATCATCAACACCGCTTTTATGGGCAATATCACGGAAGTGCAAGGAGTCATTAAGCGTAATGATGAAGAGAAAAAATTACGCCTGCAACTAACAAAATGCCCGAATTTGAGCGATAAACTCACCTTTACGGTTCCCCGCCATGCGATTAAATTCTTGGAGTCCGTAAAATGAAAAGTCTCAAAAATGATGTAAAAGCATGGTTATTGCTATGCAGCGGTTTAGGTACGATCCTATTTTTAATGGGGTCCACATTCTACATTGTCGTCTCTCAAAGCCTTGGTTTATACAGTATGGGCGGGGAAGAAAGCCAATTTAGTTTGGAGTATTGGCAAGCCGTATTAAATAGTCCTGTATTCCAAAATTCGTATATTTATTCCGTAAAAGTGTCTTTACTAGGGGCGATTTTATCCATCATCGTGGCTTATCCCATTGCCATGTGGTTGCGTAAAAAATTACCAGCCAAGGTAACAATTATAACTATCTTGCGGGCGCCTATGTTGGTACCTGGATTAGTTGCAGCCTTCTTGTTCGTCAATATGATTTCTTACCACGGCATTCTTAACGAAGTATTCGTTTATTTAGGCATTTGGGACGAACCGAAAACCCTACAAAATGACGAATTTGGCTGGGGGGTAGTAATTTTACAAATGTGGAAAAACATTCCTTTTGCTTTAATTCTTATTGGTGGCGCGGTTAATTCGTTGAAAACCGATTTATTAGATGCCGCTGCAAATTTAGGTTCGAGCCCTTGGCAACGTTTTCGTTATGTCATCTTTCCGCTGACCTTAAGTGCGGTACAAGTTTCCTTTATTTTAATATTTATCGGCGCACTCGGTGATTTCGCCTTTTATAGTATTGCAGGTCCTCGTAGTACCTATTCTTTAGCACGTTTAATGCAAATGTCTGCCTATGAATTTGAAGAGTGGAATCAAAGTGCGGTCATGGCATTAACTATTATGTTGACCTCTGCCTTCTTCACCATCCTAGTGTCATTATTGATTAAACCATTAGCCGTCAAACGTGGAGAAGTCAAATGAGTAGTTCCGTACAAATCACAACGAAAAATGGTCGATTAATCGCACGTATTTCCTTAGCGTTCTTTATTCTTGCTAATTTTATTTGGTTGTTCCTACCCTTTTTAATGGCAGGTTTATGGTCATTGGTAGATCCCGCTAAACCGTGGAGTTATCCAGATATTTTCCCTCAATCATTATCTTTTGAACGTTGGAAAATTGTATGGGAAACCACCTCTTTACCTGAAGCAATGTTTAATAGCTATACCATTGCGCCTACGGTTTCTCTGATCACTATTTTACTCTCTCTCCCAACAGCTTATGCATTTGGACGAATGGAGTTTAGAGGTAAAAAATTAGCAGAATTATTAACACTGATTCCATTGGTTATTCCAGGCATGATTATTGCCCTATTCTTTAGCCGTATGTTATTGGATTTAAATATTAATAATCCATTCATCGGCATTGTTATTGGGCATGTTGTACTCACGTTACCTTATGCTATTCGGATTTTATCCGCGGGATTTTCTTCTGTGCCGCAAGACCTCATTGATGCTAGCCGTGACTTAGGTGCATCTAAATTTACCGTTTTCAAAGACGTGTATATGCCGATGTTAAAACCAAGTTTTTTAGCATCAATTATTTTCTGTTTAGTGAAAAGTATTGAAGAGTTTGCTATCGCTTTCGTTATCGGCTCACCAGACTTTATTACCGTGCCAACCATTTTATATTCCTTCCTCGGTTATTCTTTTATTCGTCCGAATGCGGCCGTTGTATCGATTATTTTGTTGGTACCAAACATTATTTTAATGATGATTATCGAAAAATTGTTGAAAGGGAATTATCTCTCTCAATCCACAGGAAAAGCATAATTTTCACAAGGAGCATCTTATGCAAAAAAATATCCGTAAACTTCTATCCATTGGTCTTACCGCTGCCGCCTTGGCTGTCAGTACTTTCGCCTCAGCTTCCACTGACTTAAGTGGTAAATCTTGGAGTGAAATCGAAGAACTCGCTAAAAAAGAAGGAAAATTGACAGTTAGCGTTTGGTATTTGCAGCCGCAATTCCGTAATTTTGTCAAAGAGTTTGAAAATCAATACGGTATTAAAGTCAAAGTACCTGAAGGCACCTTGGACGGTAATATCAATAAACTGATTGCTGAAAAAAATCTAGAAACCGGCAAAATGGATGTGGTTGTGTTAAATGCTGACCGTTTAGGCAACGTAGCGAAAAATGACATTCTTGTAAAACTCAATAACTTACCAAATTTCGATAAACTAAATCACCACTTACAAGGTGTTGAATTAGGCGATATGGCTGTAGGTTACTGGGGTAATCAAACCGGTCTAGCTTATGATCCTATGCGAATCAAAGAAGAGGAATTGCCACAATCTTGGGCTGACATGGAAAGCTATATTGATAAAAATCCAAAAAAATTCGGCTATTCAGATCCAAATGGCGGCAGCTCTGGTAACGCCTTCATTCAACGAGCTTTAGTGTACATCAATGGTGATTATGATTATCGTACCGATAAAATCGATGAAGCACAGATTGCTAATTGGAAGAAAACCTGGGATTGGTTCAGCAGTAAAAAAGATGCGCTAATCCGTACCGCTTCGAATGCTGATAGTTTAACCCGTTTAAACGACGGTGAGTTAGTAATTGTCTCAGCATGGCAAGATCACTTGTTCAGCTTGCAAAAACAAGGTGCAATTACTGACCGTTTAAAATTCTATGTACCAAAATTTGGGATGCCTGGCGGTGGTAATGTTGTAACCGTAGCAAAAAATGCACCGAACCCAGCCGCATCACTTGTTTTCGTGCATTGGATTACCTCACCTGAAGTACAACAGAAATTAAACCAAGAATTCGGTGTTCGTCCACTCAATAGTGAATCTGGTTTGAAAGATACTATTTTCTTCTCAACACCATGGCGTAAAGCCGAAATGGAAGCCTTCACAAAAGAGGTTATTTCGAGATAAACAATAAACCGCACTTTAACGTGCGGTTTACTTTTATAGGCTAATAAAGTGCGGTCAGTTTTAACCACATTTACAACCAAACAAAATAAGTCATGCTGCCGATGATGGCGATACAGAATAGGTTTAGAATCAAACCAACTTTGGCCATATCGAGTTGTTTTACATGTCCAGTTGCAAACACAATAGCATTTGGCGGTGTGGCGATTGGTAGCATAAATGCACAACTTGCCCCACAAGCGATAATTGCGGCTAAAGCGATAGGCGGTAAATTCATGGATTGTGCCACTGAAATCACAATTGGCATAATCAATGCAGCACTGGCGGTATTCGATGTGAATTCTGTTAAGAAAATAATAAATGCAGTTATCACAAAGCAAAGTACCCAAAGTGGTTTGGTTTGTACAAACTGAACGATGCTATCCGCCATAATCTTACTGGCACCCGAATCTTTCATCACAATGCTGAGTGTCAAACCACCACCAAATAAAACGAGTACGCCCCATTCAACACGTTCTTGAATTTCTTTCCAACTTGCGACACCTGAAACACAAATAAAGATCACAACGCATAGCGCAATCACCGTATCAAAGTTTTCGATTTTTTTCGGTAACTCAAGAAATGCACTAATCCATGGATTCAAGAGGGAACTGAAAAGTAACATAATCGCCATACCGATAAAGATCAGCAAAGTAATGATATTTTTTCGATTAAAGCTGACTTTCTCAAGTGACGGATTAAATTCCACAGAAAAGTCTGGACGTAAAATCACCCATAAAGAAAAAATCATTGAAGGCACAAGCAGTACCATCACTGGGAAACCGTAACCTAACCATTCCGTGAAGGTCACTTGAATTTGAGACGCCAAAATCGCATTCGGCGCACTTCCTACTAATGTACCAATACCACCGATACTGGCACTAAATGCCATCCCTAACAAGACAAAAGCATACAATCGATGATTTTTCTCTGCATTGATACCTTTTAGCATGCCCATCGTGAGCGGTAACATCATCGCCGCCACAGCGGTGTTGTTAATCCACATGGAAAGGAATGTCGTTGCGGTGAAAAGGTAGGTAATAGAAAGTTTTAAGTTTCCTTTGGCCAAACGGATAATGTAATTTGCAATAATCTTGTCTAGATTCTGAATCTGTAATACCGCAGCTACCACAAATCCCCCAAAGAACATATAAATAATTGGGGTAGAGAATGGTGCAAGCGCTTTTTGTGTATTAATCAAACCTAATCCAATGGCCACAACAGGCACCATAAGGGATGTCACGGTAATATTAAAGGCTTCCGTTAACCATAAAATACCAATAAAAATCAGCAAGGCTAGCCCGCGATTCTCTTGAGCAGAAAACGGCAGTATTTTGATTAACACCAACATGAAGACAAAGTCTAAGGCAAGAATAATGAGACTTTTATATTTAGAGAGAAAGGTTTGTTGAGTTTGCATATACAATCTCCTATAAAACGATAGGGGAGATTATTAATTAGCATTTAACCGAAAAAATTGAAACATATTTTTAACAAATTTGTGACACGCTTCAAACTATTTTTCTTAAATAATAAATTTCTTTTCTACAAATCGCCTCAAAAGCATTTCTCGCTGATTTCGAGTATAATTTTTAAAAACAAGAATTAAATGAGATGGAGAATATGAATGCACGAAAATAAGGGTGTAGCAATTCAGCTTTGTGATAAAGATTTCCTTAATAATTTTAACCCAGATTTCCTTGCTTTATACGATCTCAATACTTGGGATAAATCCATGGGTTCACGGGATCGACTTAACCTCGTCAAAGAAGCCTCTGTCGATGCCATTCTTGTTGATAGTAGCTTATCCTACAATACTGATAGCTTGCTTTGTTGGGGGGCAACATTAAAAACTGGAGGATATCTAATTTTAGAAGCCATTGAGTATTGTCATCCACAAATACTGGCTGACAACTTAGAGATGATATTTGAGTACCAACCTATATCAGAGAAATCTCACGTTTGGTTTTTGCGTAAAAGAGCGCTTGCTGATCAAGAAAGTCTTAAACAAAATCTCAGCCATCAACTGCTCAATCATCCAATTACGGATTACCGAGTACAAAACGCACTTAACCAATTAGAGCAAAGCTATCCTTATGATGATTTAGCTGCCTATACTCGCACCCAAATTTATAATACACAAGAGTTGACCGACGCCGCTTTAAGCGCTTGGAATAATTATTTTTTTCGCGCTCCTAAAGCTAATATACATTATTTCAGCACTCTACAAAGATTAAGTGCGGGAGATTATCATCGAGGATTTTATCAACGAGAATTTATTCTCTACAATAAGCACTCCTTGCGTAGTAGAATTCATCCTTCCTTAGAAATATTAGATAAACAATGGAAAGGCGAACCTCTAATTGATCAACGTTTGGTTGTATGGAGTGAATTTGGCTTGGGTGATGAAATTATGTTCTCGCAATTGGCTCACTATCTCAAAAACCAACAGCCTAAACAATTAATTTTTATCGTCCAACCACCCATTGTGGATATCATCAAATCTCATCCCGATATTGATATCGTAATAAGTTCTGACGAATGGCATGACCAGCATATTGAGTTTGATTATTGGGTTTATCCTCATTCAATTTTAGCTCATGTAACAGAACCATTTGATACGCTACCTAAACGCATACCTTATTTATTTGCAGATCCCGCACTTATTGACAAAATGGCTCAGCATATAAATAAAACTGAAGGATTAAAGATTGGATTAGCATGGCGAGGCTCCTCAGAGCACGAAAACGATATCCATCGTTCAATTCATGATTTAACACAAGTTGAATCGTTATTATCCAAAACATCTCATCATTGGTTCTGCCTACAAAAAGATCTCAACGAAGCTGAGCAAAGTCTTATGGCGCATTATCAAATACCGCTTATTGGACCAACTTGTCAAAATTTTAGTGATACTGCGGCAGCGATAGCAAACTTAGATCTCGTGGTGACAGTGGATACTTCTATTGCACATTTAGCTGGCGCGATGAATATTCCCACTTTTTTAATGCTCGCATTTATCAAAGATTGGCGTTGGGGGTTTAAAGAAAATAATCTGTGGTATCCATCCATAAAAGCTTTTCACCAACGCGCTCCTCTATATTGGCCAACCGTCATTGAGGATGTTATTAAAGCCATCAAACAATTCGCTTCTAAATAAACAACAAACCGCACCTAAAAGTGCGGTCTGTTTTGCTTTCATTTTTTATTGTTGCATACGAGCTTGAATACGTTCTGGCAATCTTAATCCAACGAGAGCAACAAGGACAATTGTCCAGAATAAGGTCACATACACAAGGGCTGAACCAAGTCCGACTCTTTCGCTAAGTGCCGCGGCAATCACAGGAGACACCCCACCGCCAATCGCAGCGAAGTTATAGATGAAACCAATACCTGTGCTTCGCATTTCAGCCGGGAAGAAAGTCGCCATATATTTTGGTACTAAACCGGCAATCCCTAAGTTTGTTGCGAGTAAGAAGAAGAGCAAGGCACCAAGCGCTAATACATTATTTTCTGGCAAATAGAATACTGGGAAGAGGAAGAAAAGCGATAATAATAAGCTATATACAAAGGTTTTCTTCTCACCCAATTTATCCCCGATAAAGCCAGCAATTAAGGTACCGATGAGGATACCAAAGCCTGCCCAGAACATCAGTGATTTCACATTTTCAGCATAGCCGTTTTCTTTGAGGTAGAGTGGAAGTAAGCCCACTACCGGCCAGTTTACGGAGAAAATTGAATAGCAAACTAAGAAAATAATTAAGGTGATTGGTAATTGTTTTTTAGTGAATAGGTCAGTAAGTGGAACTTTATTCACTTTACCCGCTGCTTTCGCTTGAGCCCATTCTTCACTTTCAGGGGCATGGCGACGAACGTAGAGCACTAAAGCGACTGGTGCTAAACCAATGAAGAAAGCCATACGCCAACCATAAGTTTGAGACACCCAAGGAATCACTTGAGAAGCAAGAATATTACCAATGGAGAAACCACTCACTAAGAATGCACTGGCTTTTGTACGTAAATGTTGTGGCCAGCTTTCAATGGCATAAGAGGAAGAACAAGCATATTCACCCGCCATCCCCATACCGATAATCATACGGAAGATGAAAAGCCAAATATAACTGGTGGATAATCCGCACAAGAAGGTTCCGACAGAATACGTAATAATGGAAACAATCATCGCCAAACGACGACCATATTTATCGGCAAAACTACCAAAAATCGCCCCACCTAATGGACGTGCGACGAAAGCTGCAAGTAATAATGTGGATGTTTCCGTTGTGCTCATGGCGAATTCCTTTTGAATATCCAAAAGCACATAAGTGATAAGCATATAATCGAAGCCATCAAAAACATAACCTAACCAAGCCGCAAATAACGCTTTTTTTTGCGTAGGACTGACTTCTTTATACCATGGTAATGATGTTGTCATAACAACCTCCCTTCCTTGTATTTGAGAATTTTGTGGTTTAGATCACAGAATTTAAAATCACTGCTAATTTCTGCTTGCATAACCAAAGATAAGACGTATGATGTCTCATGTCAATTAGAGAGAATGAGAGCTGGATCACAAATTCAGAAAATAGATTAGAAAATGAGAACAGAAATGAAAAAAACAAGTAAAAAAGAAGCAAGTCTCGTTTTGCAGGATAAAATCAAATCGCTCATCATCAAACAAAATCTTAAATCTGGCGATTTGATGCCAACAGAAAATGAACTGATTGAACAGCTTGGGGTGAGCCGTTCCAGTTTGCGTGAAGCCATTAAATCTTTAGAGGCGCTACACATTTTAGACATTCGCCATGGTGTTGGTACCTTTGTGAGTGAATCTTCTCTTGTACCCATGATTCGCGGATTAAGCTTTCACACCCAACTGAATTTGCATAATGATCATAATCAGCTGATTAATATTTTGGATATTCGGGAAATTTTGGAATACGGTTTTGCTCCGATGGTGTTGGGAAAAATTAGCCAAGAACAGACCGCACTTTTGCAAAAATCAGTGGCCAATATGGAGAAAAATGCCCGTGAGCAAAAATTTTCGCCTAAAGATGAATACCACATTCATTTAAAACTTTATGAGCCATTAAATAACCCGTTACTGATTCAATATTTAGATGCGTTCTGGCAAATTTATCAGCAAGTAGAAAAAGGTCTACCGCCACCAACACTTTCGCCTGAAAAATTAGCCATGCAACATCGCGAATTAATTGATGCAGTGGAAGCGCATGATTTGGTACGCATGCAACGCGCGATCTTGCAATATTTCCAAAGTATTCGCCAACGCTTACAACAAGGAGGGCATGATGCAAACTAATGGATTAAACATCGCCTTAATCGGCTGCGGCTTTTTTGGCGTTCAACTAGCTTCCGCATTTGATAAAGCCCAAGCAAACTTAATTGCGGTGACCGATATCAACCCTTCTCTTGCACAAAAACTCGCCGACCAATACGGCAGCCAAGCCTTTTTTAGTGTGGAAGAAATGTTGGCTGAAACCAAACCTGATTTAGTGGTCATCGCCACACCAAACTACGCTCATTATTCTCCGGCTATTTTGGCGTTAAATGCCGGCTGTCATGTCTTTATTGAAACACCTTTTACCTTAAGTTCTTCCCAAGGCCAACATTTACGCCGTCTTGCCGAAGAAAAAGGCAAATTTATTTTTGTAGGCCATTTAGAACGTACGTTACCAGGCATGTTGAAAGTCAAAGCGGCTTTAGAACAAGGGAAATTAGGCCGCATTACGGTCGCACGAGCTATGCGCCAACGTTGGATTGAAAACCTACCAAATAAAGAGTGGTGGAAATTGGATGCCAATCTTACGGGCGGTGAGCTTTTCCACCTCATTCATGAACTGGATTTACTCTGTTGGTTACTAGGCGATATTGAGGCGGTCTTTGCTCAAGCGGCTAATCAAGCGCATCTCGATACACCAGATAGCCGCGATGTGTTGCAGTTGCTATTACGTTTTAAAAATTGCGTGTTAGGCTCGCTCGAAATGGGCACCGCTTATCGGTTACATCAATGGGGCATTCAAATTCATGGTGAAAACGGTGTTATTGAAGTCAATTTCTTTACCTCGAGTGTCACGTTTAATTATCTAGATGGAAAAATAGAACACGTTGATTTATTTGATGAATTTGAGGCTGATTTATCTTTACGTGAAAGTGCCAAAGGCACACAGCAATATAATGTCACCCATGCACCTTGCCAACTTTGGTTAAGCCGAGCCGCTGAAATCGAAGTACAAAGTGTGGTGGAGCACTTAACGCAAGGAAAAACCAGTCCATTAAGTCTATGTTTAACTGAAGCCATCGAAGTTGCAGAAGCAGCGAAGCAATCCATGGTAACGGAAAAACAAATCTCAGTGAAAAAATAAGGAGTTTATTATGATGCGATATGGTGTTGTTGGCGTTGGCTATTTTGGTGCGGATTTAGCCCGTTTCATGAATGAATTTGATGATGCACAGATTACCATGGTATACGACCCTGAAAATGGTGAAACCATTGCTCAAGAATTACAATGCGTAGCGGCAAAATCGCTTGAAGAATTGGTCACTTCCCCTGATGTGGATTGCGTAATTGTCGCCACTCCAAACTACTTACACAAAGAACCGGTAATCCTTGCAGCGAAAAATAAAAAACACGTTTTCTGTGAAAAACCAATCGCCTTAAGTTATCAAGACTGTGACGACATGGTGCGCGCTTGCGAAGAAAATGGCGTTACCTTTATGGCTGGCCACGTGATGAACTTCTTTAACGGTGTTCACCATGCCAAAGAATTAATCAATCAAGGTGTGATCGGTAAAGTGCTTTACTGTCATACTGCACGTAATGGCTGGGAAGAACAACAACCAACCATTTCATGGAAAAAAATCCGTGAAAAATCTGGCGGTCACTTATACCATCACATTCACGAATTAGACTGCGTACAATTCATTATGGGTGGTATGCCAAAAACCGTCACCATGGCAGCAGCCAATGTTGCACACAAAGGCGAAAATTTTGGTGATGAAGACGATATGATTTTTGTCACTATGGAATACGATGATAATCGTTTCGCAGTTCTAGAATGGGGTTCCGCTTTCCGTTGGGGTGAGCATTATGTATTAATCCAAGGGGAAAAAGGCGCGATTAAACTTGATATGTACAATACCAAAGGTACCCTTCGCGTGGATGGAAAAGACACCTATTTCCTCATTCATGAAACCCAAGAAGAAGATGATGACCGTACCCGTATTTACAACAGCACAGAAATGGACGGTGCGATTCAATACGGTAAACCAGGTAAGCGTACACCACTCTGGTTGAGTTCTATCATGAAAAAAGAAATGCGTTATTTAAACGACATTCTCCATGGTATGGAACCAACTGAGGAATTTGTAAAATTACTCACCGGTGAAGCCGCTCGTGCCGCCATCGCCACAGCCGATGCATGCACCCGTTCTCGTTACGAAAACCGCAAAGTTGATTTATCAGAAATCATCGGTAAATAAAAATAATGTAAAAATTAACCGCACTTTGGTTGAGAAATCAAAGTGCGGTTGTTTTTTTAGCATATTTTTAAGGAGTTTATGGCGATAACCGCTCTCTTTCCCATTTCCCATCATTGTATAAATAACAAATTCTGTCATGCAATCGACTTGGGCGACCTTGCCAGAATTCGATGCGATCAGGGATCACAAGATAGCCACCCCAATGTGGTGGACGAGGTACGTTTAATGGGTGTTTTGCTGCAATCAGTGCCGCTTTCGCTAATAAAGATTTGTGGCTAGAAATGACCGCACTTTGCTCACTGGCCCAAGCGCCAATTCGGCTAGTGTAAGGGCGAGTTGCAAAATATTCATCTGATTGTTCAGGCGAGATTTTTTCAGCTTTGCCCTCAATACGCACAGAACGTTCTAATTCAGGCCAAAAGAATGTCAGGGCGACGAAAGAATTATGTTCTATGGCACGACCTTTTCGACTGTGATAGTTTGTGAAAAAGACAAATCCTTGTTCGTTCACTTCTTTCAACAGTACCATTCGACTTGTTGGTCGGCCTTCTTCATTGACTGTCGCGACATTAACACCTGTTGGCTCATTGACTTTAGCCGTAATCGCTTCGTTGAGCCATTTTTCAAATTGTTTTATTGGATTGGGATCGCAATCATGCTGAGAAAGCGCCTGTTTGCAATAATCCTCACGAATATCATGTAAGTCCATTTTCTTTCTCCTTTTGCTTGAAAACAAAAAGCCCTTGCAGTTGCAAGGGCTAGTATAGTCCGTTAATTATTTACCATCAACACTCACGCCATAAAACGCATCGTAGCCAAATGGGCTTTGTTCGTAGCCTTTTACGCGAGGGCTAAGTGGTGCGAAACCAACAGAGTGTGCAACTGGAATCCATGGTGCTTGCTCATGGAAAATCACTTGTGCTTTTTTATAAAGCGCTGCACGTTCATCTTTATTCGTTAAGCCAATCGCTTTATCTAATAAGGCATCAAATTCAGCATTTTTGAAACGAGCAAAGTTTGAGTTGCCAGCGTTAGCACTCGCAAGTAACGGAGAAAGGAAGTTATCCGGATCACCGTTATCACCTGACCAACCAAAGATACCTGCCGTTAATTCGCCTGCTTTGGCGCGTTTTTGATAGTCAGCCCATTCAAATGTGACTGGATTTGCTTTTACACCAACTTTCGCCCAGTCTGCCATTACGAGTTCAGCCATACGTTTTGGATTTGGGTTAGACGCACGTACCACCGGTTGAATCCAGAAGTCCGTTTCAAAACCGTTTGGATAACCTGCTTCCGCTAAAAGCTGTTTCGCTTTCTCTGGATCATACGGATAATCTTGGATTTCGTCGTTATAACTCCAAATTGTTGGTGGCAATGGATTTTTCGCTGCAGTGCCTGCACCTTGATAAACCGCTTCAATAATCGCTTTTTTATCCACCGCATAGTTCAATGCTTGGCGCACTTTCACGTTATCAAACGGTGCTTTTTCCGTATTGAATGCGATATATGCCACGTTCAAACCTTTTTGTTCCAAAAGCTGTACTTTTGGATCGGTTTTCATTTTGGCTAAATCCGCTACATTCGGGAATAAAATTAAATCACAAGAACCCGCTTGTAACTTCGCATAACGCGTAGTCGCATCAGGTACGATGCTAATCACTAAACGATCAAGCGGTGTACGACCTTTCCAATAGGTTTCATTTGCTACATATTGTGCCGCTTG
>CABSXY010000008.1 GCA_902481695.1 uncultured Haemophilus sp.
AAAATAAATGAGCCCTGATTGCGGAACGCTTGCAACAAAGCGGTTATCAAGTTTTCGTAACTGCTATTACTCAAGGTCAACTAAAAGAGATGCAAGTGGGAAAAGGAAAATTGTTCCAAGTAGATACTGGTAAGATCACCGAATTGCAGCCATAAAAAATAACCCGATCTGTTTAAGGATCGGATTACGTTTAAAATAATATAACTTTTGACCGCACTTTAGTTTGGTTTCCATTCGCCGTTTAATACAGTACCAATCACGTCATAATCTTTTGTGAATACCGCCAAGTTTGCTACTTTTCCGGCTTCAACTGAGCCTAAACGATCATCTACGCCAATCGCTCTCGCAGGATAAAGGTTACTCATGCGAATCGCTTCTGCTAATGGAATTTCTACATATTCCACAGCATTTTTGATGGACTCCATCATGGTAATCGATGCACCTGCAATTGTGCCATTTGCATCGTAGCAACGACCTTCTTTCACATAAATCGGTTTTCCTACAAAAGTGAAGGTTTCCAATTCAGGTGGTGCACCTGCAGCAGCAAGAGAATCGGTTACAATGCAAAGTTTGTCACCTTTCGCTTTTTTATCTAAGCGAACGTTACCAAAGTTCACATGCACGCCATCTACAATAATCCCCGTGTAAACATCGGAGTCTAACACGGCACCAACTACGCCCATCGCACGTCCTGAACTGATCGGTGACATCGCATTATGTAAGTGTGTCGCAAAAGTTGCCCCTTTATGAAAGGCGGCTTTTGCTACTTCATAAGTCGCATTAGAATGACCTATAGATACGATAATCCCCGCTCTTACAAAGTCAGGAATATATTGCACCGTTGGGTTTTCAGCGGCAATGGTCAGTTTGGTGATAACATCCGCGTTATCACATAAGAAATCTTTCATCTCTGGCGTCGCTTCACGGATATATTCCGGGCGGTGCACACCTTTTTTCTCTAAGCTCAAATAAGGTCCTTCGATATGTAAGCCAAGCGCTTGGTTTTTATGCTTATTCAAATATTCACGCATGATACTTACTGCGCGTTTAATATCTTCATCTGGTGCAGTAATAAACGTTGGTAAGAAACTGGTACAGCCTGATTTTAAGTTCGTGGCTTGCATAATTTCTAATGTTTCCACGCTTGTTTGATCGTTAAACATCACGCCACCACAGCCATTTAATTGCAAATCAATAAAACCTGCTGTGAGATTATGACCTTGTAAATCAATAGTGTTAATCCCACTTTCTAATTCGCTTTGTGGAATAACGGCTTGAACATATTCCCCTTCAATAACCACTGCATAATCTCTTAACACTTCATTTTTCGTGTAGATTACGCTGTTAATTAATGCATACTTCATCATACCTTCCTAAAATCAAATTAAAATTAACCGCACTTATAATACACTATGAATCGCGCGTCCTTCCAATTCAGTAAAATATTTCACTGTTTTGACTTTCAATTCTTGCAATGCTGGCTCATCACATACCAAAACGAAATGACGATGAAGCTGTAAAGCACTCACTGTCCAAAGGTGATTAATACTGCCCTCTACGGCTGCTTGTACGGCTAAGGCTTTATTATGACCCGTTGCTAAAATCATTACTTCTTCTGCATCAAGTAATGTCCCTACACCGATTGTTAAGGCATATTTTGGTACTTGATTTACGTCATTATTAAAGAAACGAGAATTCGCGATAATAGTATCTGGCGTTAAAGTTTTAATACGGGTACGCGAACTTAAAGAAGACGCAGGTTCATTAAAAGCAATATGCCCATCAACACCTACACCGCCCATAAACAAATGAATTTTGCCGTAAGATTTAATTTTTTCTTCATAACGGCGGCATTCTTCATCATGGTCATTGGTATTACCATTTAAAATATTGATATTTTGCGGTTGAATATCAATATGGTTGAAGAAATTATTATGCATAAAACTGTGATAGCTTTCTGGATGTTCTTTTGGTAAACCCACATATTCATCCATATTGAAAGTCACCACATGTTTAAAACTCACTTCTCCTGCTTGATTTAATTTAATCAATTCTTGATAGGTCTTAAGTGGCGTACCACCTGTTGGTAAACCTAATACAAAAGGACGTTCTGCTGTAGGTTTAAAATGATTAATTCGATCAGCAATATGACGCGCCGCCCAACGGCTGACTTGTTGTTCATTGTTCAGAGGAATGAGACGCATAATAACCTTCCTTATCAGTACCACACCGACATTCTTTCCTCCCCGATTGAAGAGAGAGGAAAGAAGTAAGTGCGGTCACTTTTCCATTAATTTATAAATATTTTGCTTTTAACTCTTTCGCTTTCGCTAATTGCTCTGGTGTTGCTTTCGCTGTCATTGGCTCACGGCAATAACCTGCATCCACACCTTCTAATTTCAATAACTCTTTGATTGTGAGATATAAGCCATTCGCTAAAATGCCTTCGATAAGGTCATTGGTCACGTGTTGAACTTGAAGCGCATCAGCCAATTTACCTTGTTTGGTTAATTCAAAGATTTGTCTTGCACGCACACCATTTACGTTGAATGTACTGCCGATCGCACCATCTACACCAAGAGATACTGCCGGCACCATCATTTCATCAAAACCAGCCCAAATGAGGTGATTTGGATAAGCTTTTTTCAAGCGTTCTAATAGATAGAAATCCCCAGCGGTAAATTTCACACCTAGCACTTTCGGGTTTTTATAAAGTTCGCCAAATTGCTCAATCCCCATATTCACGCCTGTTAAGAACGGAATTGAGTACACGATCATGTTATTGCCTGTTTCAGCAATGATAGTGTCATAGTAATGTTTGATTTCAGGGAAGCTGAATTTATAGTAGAACGGGGTTACTGCAGAAAGACTGTCATAGCCTAATTCCGTTGCATATTTACCTAATTCCACTGCTTCATGTAAGTTCACACTACCCACTTGTGCGATTAGCGCGACTTGGTCTTTTGCTTCATCTTTCGCAATACGGAAAATTTGTTTTTTCTCTTCCGTAGAAAGCATGAAGTTTTCACCTGTTGAACCGCCTACATATAAACCATCAATTTTCATCTTATCAATGTTATAGCGAATGATTTCACGCAAACCTTTTTCATTGATAGAGCCATCTTCATTGAATGATACTAATAACGCACTAAAAATACCTTTTAAGTTACGCATTTTTCTCTCCTATTTAATACGTTGTTCTAAAATGACATTTAATGTTTTTTGCTTTATTTTGACCGCACTTTCCTGCGATGCCTGTACCAATAAAGCATAAATTAAATCTAATACGAATAATTGAGCAATCTTCGTGCCGATAGAGTCGCCTTGTAACTTGCCTTGCTTATTGCCATTCACCAAAACAAGATCAGCATATTCAGTGATGGGAGAACGCAAGCTGTGCGTAATCGCAATGGTTTTGGCACCGTTTTCTTTGGCGATTTTCATGGTATGAGTGGTTTCTTGAGAATAACCGGAATGGCTCAAACCAATTGCCACATCTTTTTTCGTCAATAAAGATGCCTGCATATACATAAAATGGTTGTTACCTGTCGCATCCACTTGCACACCGATACGCATTAGTTTATTTTTAGCATCTTCCGCAGTAATACCGGATGTACCCACACCAAATAAAAAGACACGATTTGCTTGCTGAATGGCTTTTACTGCCTCCTCCAACTGCTCAAAATCTAATAAATTAATGGTTTCATCCATCACGTTATTGATGGCAGATTTCAGCTTATGCGCGATATTCAATGAGTTGTCAGAATCGGTAATATCGGAATCTAATACGGTGTTATCTTTGCCATCCTTCGTCGCAAGCTCGATGGATAATTCCAATTTAAAATCGCTGAAGCCTTTAAAGCCGAGAGTACGGCAAAAACGCACAAAGGTCGCTTCCCCGACTTCTAAATGAGCCGCAATTTCAGCTAGAGGACATTGCACCACAAGATCAGGATTCAATAAAATCGCATCCGCAATTTTCTTCTCCGTTTTCGTTAAACTGCGATATAACGAGCTGATGGTATTTAAAATATTGCCATTTTTAGCCATAAACCACTCCCGTATTTTTTGCTTGTAATAAGCAATCTTTTACCCAGTAAGCTGCACCAATCAAGCCAGCATCTTGCCCGAATTTAGCACTTTCTAATTCACAATGATAAACAGCAGGAAGTTCACTTAATAAAGATTGAACCAACGGTAAATAACCTTCTGCCAATCCGACACTACCGCCAACTACGACTTTCTGCATATCTAAGCCGATCTTCAAATCCGCAATTAAATTCGCGATAGCTTGAGCTGAACGCGTGACAAGTGCGGTCGCTTTTTCATCATTTTGACGGAAACGCACAAAGACTTCTTTTGGATCGCAAGGATCATCCCATTGAGAAGAAACTGCTTCAATCGCGCGACCTGATGCAATGGCTTCAACACAACCACGGCGACCACATCCACAAACGGGGCCATTAGGATCGGCCAAAGTATGACCAATATGCCCTGCAATGCCGTTTGGCTCAGTGAGCAAACGATGATTTAAAATTAAACCGCCCCCTACGCCTGTGGAAACCGTAATAAAGGTAAAATTTTGCACATCATCAGGATTTTGTAGTTGATACTCTGCATAGGCTGCAGCTTGCACGTCATTAAGCAACCCAATCGGTTTATCAGTGTGCTGTGCAATGCTGTCTTTTAGCGGAAATTGGGCTAATCCACCCAAGTTTTTAGGGTTAAGTGCAGTCAGAATGCCTTGATTAATAATGCCCGTTGAAGCAACGGCAACATAATCAAACTGCCCTTCATATTCTTTTAGCAACTGAGCAAGGGTTTGATGCATCGCTTGTGCGGCATCATCTTGTGGCGTGGAAATCTGTTTTCGCTGCTCAATTTCGCCATTTTTCACAATAGCAGAAGCAATTTTCGTGCCACCAATATCTAATGCCAAACAACGCTGTAATGCTTGGCCACTATCCACTGTTAATGACATGTCTTCTTCCTTTATTTTTTTGCTGAATGAATGGCTTTAGCAAACCAACTTACGATATGCTCTAAGCGAGTTAATGCAGAACCTACTGTCACACAATAAGCGCCAATTTCAATGGCTGTTTTCGCCAACTCAGGTGTGTTATAACGCCCTTCAGCCATAACTCGACAACCTGCCGCTTTCAAATCTTTGACTAATTGATAATCAGGTTCTTCCGGCACAGCGCCACCTGTATAGCCTGACATCGTACTCCCCACGATATCAAAACCCAATTTTTGGCAGTACAAGCCTTCTTCTAAATTCGAACAATCCGCCATGGCTAAACAACCTAATTCGTGGATTTTTTTGACCGCACTTTCAATATCTACCGGTCTAGGACGATTTGTCCCATCCACGGCAATAATGTCTGCCCCCGCTTTCGCTAAATCTTCAATATCATGCAAAAATGGGGTAATTCGCACTGGGCTGTCAGGTAAATCACGTTTCACAATACCAATAATCGGCACATTCACGGTAGGGCGTGTTGCTTTGAGATTTTCTACGCCCTCTATACGCAATCCGGCTGCGCCACCAATAACAGAAGCCTGTGCCATCGCCGCCACGATTTCTGGTTTATCCATCGGGCCGTCATCGACAGGCTGACAAGAAGCAATAAGACCAAATTTGATTTTATCTAAGACTTCATTATGTGATAACTTCGACATATAAACTCCTATATTAGACAGTAACACTTGGTTTCCTTTTGGCTCTTCAGTCATTATAGTAAAACTCACACCATAAAAAAATATTTTTTGAAGTGCCATTTCAAATTTTGTGATCGGCTTCTCAATTTTGAGATAAAGTGACAACATCTATACAAAATATTTTTTTTTACTTTAAAATATGAAGTAATACTTCATTACTTATAAATAGGAGAAAAAAATGAATGTGTTAGGTTATGCGCAAAAAATTGGGCAAGCCTTAATGGTACCTGTTGCTGTCTTACCAGCAGCAGCTGTACTGATGGGTATTGGTTATTGGCTTGACCCAGATGGCTGGGGAGCTAACAGTCAACTTGCTGCATTTTTAATTAAATCAGGCGGTGCTATCATCGATAACATGGGCCTGCTTTTTGCCGTTGGCGTTGCTTTCGGTTTATCTAAGGACAAACATGGTTCCGCTGCGCTTTCAGGTTTAGTAGGTTACTATGTGGTAACCACTCTACTTTCACCTGGCAGTGTTGCTCAGCTACAACATATCGATGTAAGTGAAGTGCCCGCCGCTTTCGGGAAAATCAATAACCAATTTATTGGGATTTTAATCGGGGTGATTTCGGCTGAACTTTATAACCGCTTCTATCAAGTGGAATTGCCAAAAGCCCTTTCCTTCTTTAGCGGAAAACGTCTCGTGCCGATTGTTGTGTCTTTTGTCATGATGCTTCTCAGCTTCGTATTGCTCTACATCTGGCCATATATTTTCGGCGGTTTAGTGTCATTCGGTGAAAGCATTAAAGATTTAGGTGCAGTTGGTGCGGGTCTTTACGGTTTCTTCAACCGTTTACTCATTCCGGTTGGCTTACACCACGCATTAAACTCTGTATTCTGGTTTGACGTAGCCGGTATCAACGATATTCCAAACTTCTTAGGTGGTGCAAAATCACTTGCTGAGGGTACGGCAACAGTTGGTGTAACGGGTATGTATCAAGCCGGTTTCTTCCCTGTCATGATGTTCGGTTTACCAGGTGCAGCACTAGCAATTTATCTCAGTGCGAAACCAAGCCAAAAAACAAAAGTGGCATCAATTATGCTTGCTGGCGCATTTGCCTCATTCTTTACGGGTATCACTGAACCGTTAGAATTCTCGTTCATGTTTGTTGCGCCAGTACTTTACTTCATCCACGCGGTATTAACCGGTATTTCCGTCTTTATCGCGGCGACAATGCATTGGATCGCAGGCTTCGGTTTCAGTGCGGGTCTCGTGGATATGGTGCTTTCATCACGCAACCCATTAGCCATTGAATGGTATATGCTAATCGTACAAGGTTTAGTATTCTTCGTGATTTACTACGTGGTATTCCGTTTAGCAATCAAAGCTTTCAACCTAAAAACATTAGGTCGCACAGAAGAAGCTGAAGAAACCACTACTGCACAACCAGTAGCAAGCCAATCTCGCGAAGAAAGAGCGGTCAAATTTATTGATGCTTTAGGTGGTGCGGATAACTTCAAAAATATTGATGCTTGTATCACTCGCTTACGTTTAAGCTTAGTCGATCAACACAAAATTAATGAAGAACAGCTTAAGTCTCTTGGTGCAAAAGGTATCGTGAAAATCGGTAACGATGGCTTACAAGTGGTTCTCGGCCCTGAAGCTGAACTTGTGGCAGAAGCCATGAAACAAAAAGTGAAATAAAATACACCAAATGAAATACCGACTTAGAAATAGGTCGGTATTTTTTTGTCAAAAATAAAGCAAAAAATGACCGCACTTTAACTGAGAATTTCTCGTTTGAAGTGATTTTGATGAATATTTGAAAATTGAAGATTGTTTTGAAGGGTGGTGGAACTAAGCAGAATTGGTCTTAACAGCAAGTGGCTTACTGCATCGCATCCCTGCGGGATTTCTACCTAGCCCACCATAGATTTAAAGCATCTCTGGGGTTCCAGTCTGCGATATAAAATTAAAAGATTAAGCATCTTTTAAAAGCCACTTATATATTCAGGAGACCAATCCTGACTTCCAAACAAACCACGTTGGAAGGCAGTATTATGATAGAAGTCTTCCGCAATTTTGTCAATTAAGATATTGCACTAAAAGAAGTATTTTTTCGCTTTTCGTATAAAAATTAACAAAGCCATTTCAACTATCACATCAATGTAACAAAAACAAAATAACCGTCTGATTAGAGACGGTTATTTTTGCTATCGAGTGCCGTAAACCACAATGGTTTTGCCGTGCGCATGAATGAGATTTTGATCTTCTAGCATCTTAATGATTCGCCCTACGGTTTCACGCGAACAACCTACCATTTGACCGATTTCCTGACGTGTAATTTTAATCTGCATACCATCAGGATGCGTCATCGCTTCAGGTTGTTTTGCTAAATGCATAAGCGCCTGAGCAATACGGCCTGCCACATCCAAAAAGGCCAAGTTAGTCACTTGTCGAGATGTATTCTGCAAGCGTTTTGATAACTGAGAAGTAAGGAACATTAAAATTTCAGGATTAATTTGAATAAGCTGACGATATTTTTTATAGGAAATTTCTGCAATTTCACAAGGGGTTTTCGTTTTGACCCAAGCAGAACGTTTCGAGCCTTCATCAAATAAACCTGCTTCACCAAAAAATTGTCCGGCACCTAAATAAGATAAAATCATCTCTTTGCCTTCATCATCTTTCGATGAAACCATCACGGTTCCTTTAATTAAGAAATATAAAATATTGGCATCTTCCCCTGCATGAATTAAGGTCGATTTTGCCGGATATTTATGTAAATGGCAGTGCGTTAGGAACCAATCCAGAGCAGGATCACGTTGTTGATCATCGTCCTGCGGCTTTTGTTCTTCTAATAATTCGACATTTTCTGACATATAAGCTCCTATTGATTTATTTTAGAAATTCCATTTTATCTTTTATATCAATGGATTCATGTAATTCTGACCAAACAATCACTGCACTTCCATTGTGAATTTTGTTTAGTAGGTGTTGTTTTTTTTGTTCTAAAGAAAATTCGTGTGAACCATAATCGGTACCTTCCCTAAGTATCACACTTTCCACTATATTTTCTAAGGTTTCTGTTGGCAATTCTTGCCACGGAATAATCATATATTTATCAACTAAAGTCAATTAAGCAAAAAGCGGTTCAAGAAAACGCCATTGCTGTTCAAAACTTTGATTTGCGCCTAAACGGAAGTTTGTGCGGACATAACGCATAAACTGCCCTTCACAAAGGGTCACTAAATGCCCCGCAATAATGCGTTCATCAACGTTAAAACCGCGTCCTTCACGTAATTTTCGCATTTGTAAAATATTCACAAATTGCATTTCAAGACGATCGAAAAATTGGGCGACACGAGCCTGTAGAAGTGGTTCTTCAAACATTAAGGCATGTCCCGTTAAAATACGAGTTAAACCAGGGTTTTTACGCGCAAAGTCAAGGATCATCTGCATAATGTCACGCACACGATTCATGGTGTTTGTTTCATTACGAATTGATGCTGTAATACGGCTAAACAAATTCGCCTCAATATTATCGATCAACGCTTCAAACATTTTGGTTTTACTTGGGAAGTAACGATAAAGTGCCGCTTCTGACACCCCTACTTCTTCCGCTAAACGCGCTGTTGTCATACGTTCCATTCCGCGTTCAGAATGCAACATATGCGTCAGCACCGTCAATACTTGTTGACGACGTTCTTTTACCGTACGTTTTTCGATTTTTGGCGATTTGATTTCCGCCACAATCTCATCAACTTCAACGAGAGATAATTGTTCTACCATAGTTTATTTTTTACCTGAATGACCAAAACCACCTTCACCTCGTTCAGTTTCGGTAAATTCACTAACAATATTGAATTCAGCTTGTACTACTGGCACAAACACTAATTGCGCAATACGATCACCAACTTCAATTTTGAACGGTTCATGACCACGATTCCATACAGATACCATTAATGGACCTTGGTAATCTGAATCAATTAAGCCCACTAAGTTACCTAATACGATACCGTGTTTATGGCCTAAACCCGAACGAGGCAGAATCACTGCTGCAAGGTTCGGATCGGCAATATAAATTGAAAGGCCTGTTGGGATAAGTTTGGTTTCGCCTGGTTGAATTTCAATGCCCTCTTCAAGCAATGCACGTAAATCCAAACCTGCTGAACCTTCGGTTGCATAGGTTGGTAAAGGAAATTCGTTGCCAATACGGCTATCTAAAATTTTTACATCAATTTTTTTCATGCTTATTTATCCTTTAAAAGAAATCAGTCATACAAAAGTGCGGTCACAAAACCCAACGAATTTTGAACGTATTTTATTTGTGATAATGCTCAACAATTTCTGTGACTAACACTTCTGCCAATTTATTTTTGTCAGCCAACGGCAACGATTTTTCGCCTGTTTTCCAAAAGATCTGCAAGGCATTTTGATCTTGTCCGAATACTTGTCCACCCGATACATCATTGGCACAAATCATATCTAAATTTTTGCGTTGAAGTTTGCTCTTCGCATACTCAGCGACATTTTGTGTTTCAGCTGCAAAGCCTACAACAAACGGACGATCTTTTTCTAAACTTGCCACACTTGCGATAATGTCTGGATTTTTCACCAATTTAAGGGAAAGCTCATCGTTATCATTGGTTTTCTTAATTTTTTGCTCGGCAACTTCCGCAACTCGATAATCTGCTACTGCGGCACAGCCAATAAAGATACGATTTTTGACCGCACTTTCAAGAGAGGCTTGCCACATTTCATGGGCGGTTGTCACATCAATACGATGAACGTTTTTCGGCGTAGCGAGATTAACAGGACCTGCAATTAAGGTAACATTCGCCCCACGTTTAGCAAAGGCCTCAGCAATCGCAAAGCCCATTTTGCCTGAGCTGTGATTAGAAATATAACGAACAGGATCGATAGCTTCACGCGTCGGGCCTGCCGTAATGGTAACGCTTAAATCAGCTAAATCTTGTTGAACGGCAAAAAGTGATTGAAGCGACTCAAAAATTTCAGCGGGTTCAGACATTCTCCCTGCGCCCACATCACCACAAGCCTGAAAGCCGCTATTTGGCCCCACAAAGTGAATACCTCGCGCAGAAAGAGCGGTTAAATTTTGTTGTGTAATCGCCTGATGATACATCTGTTGATTCATCGCTGGAGCGAGCAAAATAGGCGCACTTGTCGCAAGACAAATCGTACTTAGTAAATCATTTGCCATTCCAACGGTTAAACGCGCAATAAAATCGGCACTGGCTGGTGCAATGACAATCGCATCAGCCCATTTGGCTAGCTCAATGTGCCCCATAGCTAATTCGGCTTGAGGATCGAGTAAAGATTGAGAAACCGCATGGCCTGAAATGGCTTGTAGCGTTAAAGGCGTGACAAATTCAGCGGCAGCTGGCGTTAAAGCCACTCGAACTTCTGCGTTAGATTTGCGTAATAAACGAATAAACTCAATGGTTTTATAGGCGGCGATGCCTCCTGTAATCCCGACAACAATACGCTTTCCGCTCAAGCTCATTTGCTACTCCGCTACGACTTAATAGAATGAATATGTTTTTGTGTGTTAGTACTTAACAACTTAAGGTCGCCTATTTTACTTCAAATTTCACCAATAAAAAATTTTATTTTTGCGATCGCTATACCAAAAATAAAACTGACAATTCGCAATACTTAAAAACATCATGAAAATTGACCGCACTTTTTTCTTTTCATTAATTAATATGCAGACAAACTCCCCCTTAATGCCTCGTGAAAAACTGTTGAAATATGGTGTTGAAGCCCTAGAGGATCACGAATTACTTGCTATTTTCTTACGCACTGGGATTAAAGGTTGCCCTGTCATGGCATTATCACATAGCGTGCTGCAACATTTTGGCTCTCTTCGAGCCTTATTAAGTGCTGATAAAGAAGCCTTTTGCAAAGTAAAAGGATTAGGCATTACGCAGTTTATTCAACTACAAGCCACCACAGAAATGACAAAGCGGTATCTGAAGCAAGAATTACTGATAGAGCATGTATTTAGCGACACATCGACGGTAAAGCTTTATCTTCAAGCGGAGCTTCATCATGAAGAACGTGAAATTTTTATGGTGTTATTTTTAGATAATCAACATCGTTTGATTAAAAAAGAGCGGTTATTTTTAGGCACAATTAATGTAACGAATGTTTATCCACGAGAAATCATCAAAGAAAGCCTTTACTGCAATGCAGCCGCCTTAATTTTGGCTCACAACCATCCTTCTGGCCTAGCAGAACCGAGCTATTCCGACAAAATGATCACACAAAAAATTATTGAAGCTGCAGAGTTAATGGATATTCGTATTTTGGATCATTTTATTGTCGGCAAAGGCACTTGTTATTCTTTTGCAGAGCATAATCTGTTATAGTTTTAGGGAATTTGATGATTTTTTTATCGTTCATTTCCATTTAAAGACGGAAAAATCGCTTTTAGACTTGAGAAATGAAAATAAAGTCAGTATAATTTGCGACCTTTAATATAGTAAGTGGGTCGGATACTGCGACCTGACGAGGAAGCAAGCTTAGTTTTAAGCTTCATTATCCGAACCATAAGCTCGAGCTTATATTTAAATTATTGGAGATTATTATGTCTAGAGTTTGTCAAGTAACAGGCAAGCGTCCAGCTGTGGGTAACAACCGCTCACACGCGTTGAATGCGACACGTCGTCGTTTTCTTCCAAACCTTCACACTCACCGTTTCTGGGTTGAAAGTGAAAACCGTTTCGTAACCTTACGTTTAACTGCGAAAGGTATGCGTATTATCGATAAAAAAGGCATTGATGCAGTGTTAGCTGAAATCCGTGCTCGTGGCGAAAAAATCTAAGGAGCTAAAACATGGCAGCTAAAGGCGCTCGTGAGAAAATCCGTTTAGTTTCTACAGCAGAGACTGGTCACTTCTACACAACTGATAAAAACAAACGTAATATGCCTGAAAAAATGGAAATCAAAAAATTTGATCCAGTAGTGCGTAAACACGTTATCTATAAAGAAGCAAAAATCAAATAATTTTGCTGATTTGAAAAAAGCCCGACATTGTTCGGGTTTTTTTATACCACAAATTTATTACCGAGATTATCTATGCCTGAACTTCCTGAAGTCGAAACAGCCCTGCGCGGTGTCAGTCCCTATTTAAAAGGTTTTACCATTGAAAAAATGGTAGTGCGTCAACCACAATTACGCTGGGTTGTCTCTCCTGAATTAACAACGCTCAAAAATGTCAAGATCTTGGATACCTCTCGTCGTGCAAAATATCTCATTATTCATACAGAAAAAGGTTATATCATCGGTCATTTAGGTATGTCTGGCTCTGTTCGAATTGTGCCGCACGATAGTCCTATTGATAAACACGATCACCTTGATATTGTAATGAATAATGGCAAATTACTGCGTTATAACGACCCGAGACGCTTCGGTGCATGGTTATGGACGGAAAGCTTAGGTGACTTTCATCTTTTTCTAAAACTTGGTCCAGAACCACTTTCTGATGAATTTAATGCGGAATACCTTTTTAAAAAATCACGCAAAAAATCGACCGCACTTAAAACCTTTTTAATGGATAATGCTGTCGTTGTGGGTGTAGGAAATATTTATGCCAATGAAACGCTCTTTTTATGTGGTTTATACCCAATGAAATTAGCCGAAAACCTCACACGAAACCAATGTGCCTTACTCGTTGAAACAATTAAAAATGTATTAGCAAAAGCCATTACACAAGGTGGAACAACATTAAAAGATTTCTTACAACCTGATGGTCGCCCCGGGTATTTTGCTCAGGAATTGTTAGTGTACGGAAACAAAGATAAACCTTGCCCTAAATGTGGCACTAAGATTGAAAGCATGATTATTGGGCAACGCAATAGCTTTTATTGCCCTCATTGTCAGAAAAAGAAATAGGCGTTATACACGCCTATTTTTTAGAAAAAGGTACTCCAGAAATGAGAAATCGGCATAGCGAGGAAAAGAGCCGGCAACATATTCGCTACATGGAACATTTGGATATTACAAATGCGAAAGCCTGCCGCTATCATTAACATACCGCCTACCGCCGCAAAATCACCGCGCATTTCAGGTGTCACAAAAGGAATAATAAACACCGCAGAATAAGCTAAAATCACTTGAACCAATGTTTGTGGTACAAAAATACTCGCGACAGAAATACCGAGCGATGTAGCAAAGATCATCGCCGTGAAGAAATCTAGAAAGGATTTCACAATGAGGATATCAAAATTCCCCGTCATCCCCTCATTCATCGCCCCGAAAATACCCGTTCCACTAAATGAAAATAAAACTACAATCGCAACAAATTTAGATAAGAACTCTTCTTGGCTATGCATGCTACTTGGTGTATCAGGGAACATCCTTTCAACAAGGCCTTTCGCTGATGAGGCGAGCTTATTGATCCCATGCTCTAATAAAAGTAACTCGCCAATAATCGTACCCAATAACACCGATAAAATCATTGCCGGCATATTGGTAGTTTTCGCCACCATCACAATACCCATACCCATGGAACACAAACCAAAAATTAAGGTTAAATTAGTGCGTAAACGCTCTGGAATGCGTCCACCAAGCGCCGCGCCAATAACTGCACCACTAATAATCGCCAGAGCATTAATATAAGGTCCGATAATCATATTCTTCTCCGAGTTAACTCATCCTATTATACGAAAAACAGGATGAAAATCGACCGCACTTTTGATAACAAAAAAGGCATGGTTCCCCATGCCTTTTATTTACTTACGATAAATTACCAGTGGTAACCTGCACCAACTGCTACACCCACTTTACCTTGTGTATCGCTAGTACCTGCTAAACGAATAATGATTTTACCGTTATCTGAAATACGTGACATACCTAATGCCACTGCATTTTGACCTTGATAATTACCCGCTGCCACAGACACCATGCTCTTACCTGGAATGTAAGCTTGTGGTAATTGAGACGCCGCTAACGCGCTTGCTGTACCTGCATTGACACGTTTACCTAACTTGTTCACTTGACCATTTAATTTATTGATCTTGTTATTCATGTCAGCTTTTACTTCGTGTAATTGGCTGCCGTTTACCGCATCAGTACTGTCTGCTGCAATGTGTCCTGGTGCAACATTGGTAATTTGTTTATTACCTGCATCAATACCATTTTTAGTCATACTTGGACCATTTTTAATGGTGACGCCATTGCCATCAATCACCGTATCACCCGCAGTGAATTTATTCGCTGTTACAGTATTCACTTTAAGATCTTTATTTAGCTTAACTTTAACACCTTTAGGGTTAGCCACTGTAGTGATATTATCATCACCAGTAATCTCAACTTCATCGCCTAATTTTTTCACATCAGATTTATTACTATCACCAACAAAAGTTAAACCTTTTGAGTTAATTGCCGTATTAGCATCTGCACCTTTTTGGATATCATTTTTAGTTTTTTGAGATAAATCAAGATGATAATTAGTCACAGATGTACCGTTGATATCTTTCTCACCTCTGTTTTCAACAACTAATGCTTCTGATGTAGTTACATTCGCTGAAGTATCCTTGGCACTAACACTATAAATAACTTGACCGTTAGCTCCAATTCTTGATGTAACAGTCGTATTTTTACCCTCTTCAACTTCTGTTTTGGCTGACTTTAATTGTGCTACATTAACAGCATCGGTATCTTCTACACCAGCTGTAACGTTACTAATTGCTTTGCTCCCTGCATCAATTCCCATTGATGTCATGCTAGGACCATTTTTAATGGTAACGCCATTGTTATCAATCACAGTATCGCCCGCAGTGAATTTATTCGCTGTTACGCTTTCCACTTTAAGGTTTTTCTTGATACCTACACGAACATTACCGCTCTTATCAATGTTTGTCATCACATTATCGCCACCATCAAACTCACTCCAGTTTGTGTTGCTATCTGCACCTTTCACATTGATTTGGCTATTTAATTTCGCATTGTAAACGCCGCCTACATTTGCACCAAATTTTAAGCCATCACTTAAGGTTGCAATCGTTTCTCCTCCAAAGTTCATACGATTTGGTGTTTTTCCATCAAGATTTGGAGCTGCATCTTTACCACTTACCACTGTAATTGGGGTTGAATTGTCGCCTTCGCCAAGGTTAATTGTAGTGGTATTAACTGTTTTCGCGGTGACATTTTCAGCTTTCAAGTCTTTTGTGGTTGAAATGGTAAAATTCATACCATCTTGTTTAATTTTGATATTTTGTCCTGCGATATAAGTCACGGTATTACCTGGGCTTACCTTTTGAACAGTTTCACCTTCAGCCTCACCACCGTCTTTATTCACAGTGACATTCCAACCAGAATTATTGATTGCATTTGCAACTGTGGTTGCATTCACCAATTTAGAGCCGTCTACAGGTGTATCAATTTTTCCTGTTGTATTAGGTGTTAAATTAGTAGTCGCTACAGCGTTATAAAGTTGGCTACCGTTTATTGCATCTTTGCTATCTGCATTCACATCACCATCTGCAACATTAGTGACTTTATTTCCACCTGCATTCACGCCAGTATTAGAGATTGATACCGTTTTATTTGGATCTTTAACTGAACCATCTGCATTCAAATTATCCGCTTTATTAACTGCAACACCTGCTGGAGTGATTTTTGTCACATCACCTGATGCATCTTTAAATTCAGCGCTATTTAACCCTTTTAAGTCTTTAGCTAACTGAACTTCTAATGTATCAGTGCCATCTGCTTTAACATTGATATTACCTGCTGCTGATTTAAAGTTTGTTGACTCTGCTTCAGCTACACCTTCACCTTTAATTTTCACTAAGGTATTCAGTTTATGTTTGTTTACCGTACTTTCATTATTACCTGTAAACTTCAAGCCATCATTTAAAGTTGCAACACTTTCACCGTTTACATCTAAACGAGGTTTCTTAGTTGTATCATCACCATCTACACCAGCAGGGCCCTCTGCGGTCTTAATTGTAAGTGGATTTGCACCATCTTTACCCGCTAGACCGATTGAACCATCTTTTCCGTTAATTGAAACAGCAGTACCATCTTTACCTTTAACATCTAACGATCCATCAGTACCTGGTTTTCCATCTTCTGCTTTTTCGCCTAGTGTCATATTATCTGATGTCGCAATTTCATAACCATTTGTAATTTGGGTAACCTTAATATTTTTACCTTGATTAATTGCAAATGTTTCATTGCTCGTAATACGTTTATCAGCATCAGAAAGAGCCGGTATCTCAGTGCCATTCGTTGTTAAATTGAAGCCCATACCATCAATTTTCTTATTGATTGTATCGCCTAATGAATATAATTGACTACCGTTCACAGCTTCTTTGCTATCCGGTGCTACATTACCGTCTGCCACGTTGCTAATCTTTTGATTGCCCGCATTGATGCCATCTTTATTAACTGATACATCACCCGCTTTTAAGCCATCTTTTGTTAAAGCAACATCATCACCAACTTTTACACCATCTTTATTTAAAACGGTATCGCCAGCTTTTACATCACCAGAAGCATTAACATTAGTCACATTAATCGTGTCATTTAACTTAAAGGTGACATTATTATTCTCTTTAGTTATTTGGATATTGTCATTAGCACTTCTTAAATCTACTGTCGCATCTGGTGCGATATTCGATTTATTTTCACCGCTATTTACTGATAGATTCCAACCTTTGTTAGCAATCTCTTTCACTTCTTTCAATTGTGAAACATTCACTGCATCAGTGTCATCGGTACCTGCTGCAACGCCTGTGATTTTTTTGTCACCTGCATTAATACCTGATTTGGTTACACTTGGTCCACCGTTAATAGTTAAACCATCGTTATTAATAGTTGTATCACCAGCTTTTACACTATCAACTTTAAGATCTTTGTTTAACTTAACTTGAACACCATTAGGATTCGCTTCAGTGGTAATATTATCATCACCAGTAATTGCGACTTTATCGCCTAATTTCTTAACATCAGACTCTTTAGTATCACCTGTAAACGTTAAACCTTTAGTGTTAACAGTAGTATTCGCATCAACACCTTTTTGAATATCATCTTTTGTGGCTTGAGAAAGATCCACGGCATAATCTGTCACTTCTACGCCATCAGCATTTTTAGTCGTGCCGTTAGCTGTAACAGAAACTGCAGATGAACCACTTGAAACGGATGCTGAAACCTCTTTTGCCGAACTTGCATCATCAATTTTTTTGCGGGTTTCATCATCAATTTTCACTTCAATGCCATTGCCAGTTGCAACTGTCGTTAAACCATTTGAACCGGTGATATTTAAAGATTGAGTTGCGAGATTAACCGCGCCAGTCCCTGTATTACCAGCTGTAGTTAAGTTGATGGCTTTAATTGCAGTATCAACTGCACCACTGGTCACGGCCTTATTATCCCCTGCCGTTACTGCAGTTGATTTGTTTAATGTAAATGTCACATTGTTTGCATCGGCTGTACTGGTAATATCTGTGCCATCACCCACAATGCCTAAAGTATCACCCAATTTTTTGACCGCACTTCCGCTATTACCTGTGAAAGTAATTGGCATGTTACGCACTTTATTAATTGCGCTAGTCACGTCGCCTGCAGTTGCTAGATTGCTTGGATTCGCTGCAGTTGCAGT
>CABSXY010000009.1 GCA_902481695.1 uncultured Haemophilus sp.
TTTTCACATTTCGCAGTAAGATCTAAGAAATAAGCGGTTTCTTCCATGGTATCGGTACCATGAGTAATCACAAAACCATCGGTATCTTTACACTGTGCATTAATCGCTTTCGCCAATTTTAACCACACATCATCGCTCATATCTTGTGAACCAATTTTCACAATTTGCTCACCTTTTATATTTGCAAGCTGCTTAATTTCGGGCACCGCATCAATTAATGCATCAACATTGAGTTGCCCTGCTTTATAAGCAGAAGAAACGGCAGTTTCGCCACTTCCGGCAATCGTGCCACCTGTTGCTAAAATTGTAATATTAGGTAATTCCGCAGCTTGTGCGACCGAAAAACCGAATCCGAGCATCATAAGTGCCGTTAATTTTTTTAATTTCATGCGCGTCTCCTTTCACGTTTTATCATCTAAGTTTGGCTATTCTCTACTTAATTAGGCGTAGAATAAACACAAAGATAAGATATTTATGATCCCGATCACATTTTTATCGATCCGATTGTATAAGCTTTCGCCAACGTTGCGTTTCCTTGATAATTTTTTTGAAAGATAACTAAAGTGCGGTTATACTTAAAGCCTTATTTCATCTTAAGATAAACTCTTATTCATTATCAAAATTAAGTTGAGAACAACATGCAAGAATTTATGCCTCAAGCAATTGAATTTGCTCAAAAACACACTTTTTTAACGATCGCATGGTTTGCTGTCCTTTTTATGACACTTTTCACCTTTTTTAAAAGTGCGACACAAAAATATCGCGTGATCACCAATCCTGAAGCAGTTCGCTTAATGAATGACGAAGAAGCCGTGGTGATTGATTTACGCCCTATTGATGAATTCCAACGCGGCCATATCATTGGTAGCGTCAACTTGCTTCCAACTGAAATTAAAAATCAAAATGTAGGCAAAATTGAACATCACAAAGAAAAACCGCTTATCATTGTGGATGTTAACGGTGTTTCTTCTGCTACGTCCGCAGAACTTTTAACCAAACAAGGCTTTGAAAAAGTTTATGTGTTAAAAGACGGTTTAGCTGCTTGGGCGGGTGCAAATTTACCATTAGTAAAAAAACATAAGTAAGGATCCTCTATGTCTGAACAAAATCAACAACCTGAAGTAACCGCTGAAGAACAACAAGAAGCGGTACTTCAAATTCAACGTATTTATGTAAAAGATGTTTCTTTTGAAGCACCAAATCTTCCTCATATTTTCCACCAAGAATGGAAACCAAAACTTGGCTTTGATTTAAGCACTGAAGCCGTTCAAGTGGGTGAAGATTTATATGAAGTCACGTTAAACATCAACGTAGAAACCACCATGGAAGATTCTGGTGATGTGGCGTTTATTTGTGAAGTGAAACAAGCTGGCGTATTTACAATCAGCGGTTTAGAAGATGTTCAAATGGCACACTGCTTAACATCTCAATGCCCAAATATGCTTTTCCCTTATGCACGTGAATTGATTTCTAACTTAGTGAATCGTGGTACATTCCCGGCATTAAACCTTTCTCCGGTAAACTTCGATGCGTTGTTCATTGATTACATGAACAAGCAGCAAGCAGCAGCCGAAGCGGAAGAAAATCAGGAAACCCAACATTAATTGTGATGAGGGCAGGCGATACCGTCTGCCCTTTTATTTTAAAGGTGATTGAAATGACCCCATCCCAATCTCCAATTACCATTCTTGGTTGCGGTTCTTATGGAACAGCACTCGCAATATCATTTTCTCGCAATGGCTCTCCAACCTATCTTTGGGGGCACAATCCCGATCATATTCATCAAATGCAACAAGAACGTCAAAATCGCCGTTTTCTACCTGATATTGAATTTCCAGAAAGTTTGCATTTAGAATTGGATTTGAAAACAGCCCTTGAGCAATCGAAAGACATTTTAATTGTGGTGCCAAGCCATGCTTTCGGCGAAATTCTCTTAAAAATTCGACCGCACTTAAAACCTGATCATCGTTTAATTTGGGCAACCAAAGGATTAGAACGCAACACTGGCCGATTACTACAAGAAGTGGTAGAAGAAACCTTAGGTAAAGCAATTCCGACAGCAGTACTTTCTGGTCCGACTTTCGCGAAAGAACTGGCTCAAGGTTTGCCAACGGCGATTACCCTTGCCTCTCGTAATGAAAAGTTTGCCTTAGAGTTTCAAGCTCGCATTCATTGCAGCCAGCATTTTCGGGTTTATGTAAACCAAGATATGATCGGTGTTCAATTAGGTGGCGCCATTAAAAACGTGATTGCAATTGGTGCGGGTATTTCGGATGGTATGGGATTTGGTGCCAATGCCAGAACGGCATTGATTACCCGTGGGATTGCGGAAATTACTCGCTTAGGCGTATCCATGGGAGCGAATACGCAAACCTTTATGGGCATGTCTGGTTTAGGTGATTTAGTGCTCACTTGTACCGATAACCAATCCCGTAACCGTCGATTTGGTTTAATGCTTGGTAAAGGGACTGATAGCCAACAAGCCATGGATGAAATTGGTCAGGTGGTGGAAGGGTTTTATAACACCAAAGAAACTTATTTATTAGCACAACGACAAGGCGTGGAAATGCCGATTACAGAACAAATTTACCAAATGCTCTTTTGTGGTAAAAGTGCACAAGAAGTGGCTTTGAGCTTATTGGGTCGTGAACGAAAAGGCGAATAAGGAGAAAAAATGACGTTAGAAGTATGGCAACACATTCGCCAAGAGGCAAAAGAATTAGCAGAATGCGAACCAATGCTCGCCAGCTTTTTCCATTCCACTATTTTAAAACATCAAAATCTTGGCAGTGCCTTGAGTTATTTGCTTGCGAATAAACTGGCTAACCCGATCATGCCCGCAATTTCGCTGCGTGAAATTATTGAAGAAGCCTATCAGGCCGAGCCCAATATCATTGACTGTGCTGCTTGTGATATTAAAGCTGTGCGCCACCGCGATCCTGCGGTGGAATTGTGGTCCACACCATTGCTTTATTTAAAAGGTTTTCACGCCATTCAGAGCTATCGCATTACCCATTATTTGTGGAACCAAAATCGAAAAGCACTAGCACTTTATTTACAAAATCAGATTTCAGTGGCTTTCGATGTAGATATTCACCCTGCCGCCAAAATTGGGCACGGCATTATGTTTGATCATGCTACCGGTATTGTCGTGGGCGAAACTTCGGTAATTGAAAATGATGTGTCTATCTTGCAAGGCGTCACCCTGGGTGGTACAGGTAAAGAATCCGGCGATCGCCATCCAAAAGTACGAGAAGGCGTAATGATTGGAGCGGGCGCAAAAATTCTCGGTAATATTGAAGTGGGTAAATATGCCAAAATCGGCGCCAATTCTGTTGTACTTCAACCTGTGCCTGAATACGCCACTGCTGCAGGTGTACCCGCTCGTATTGTCGGCAAAGACAAAGCGGCAAAACCGGCATTCGAAATGAACCAATATTTTATCGATGATGATATAAATCTAAATATTTAAGGAATCGATATGATTAACAAAGACACCCAACTTTGTATGTCCCTTTCTGGCAGACCGGGCAATTTTGGCACGACATTCCATAACTATCTGTATCAAAAACTCGGGCTTAATTTTATCTATAAAGCCTTTACTACCACAGATATTGAAAGTGCTGTCAAAGGCATTCGTGCACTTGGTATTCGAGGTTGTGCCGTTTCGATGCCTTTTAAAGAAAGCTGTATGCCATCTTTAGATGAAATCTCACCTTCTGCGCAAGCCATTCAGTCTGTGAATACCATTGTAAATGATCAAGGTTTTCTTCGTGCTTACAACACCGACTATATTGCCATTGTTAAACTTATCAAAGAATATCAATTAGACAAAAAGAGTAAAGTGATTGTACAAGGCAGTGGTGGTATGGCTAAAGCTGTCGTCGCAGCCTTTAAAAACAGTGGATTTGAGCATCTGAAGATTTTTGCTCGAAATGAAAAAACAGGTAAAAATTTAGCCGCACTTTATGGCTATGAATATATCCCATCTTTAGACAATCAATCGGCAGACATTTTAGTCAACGTTACGCCAATTGGGATGAAAGGTGGAAAAGAAGAATTTGATCTCGCCTTTCCTGAAAATCTCATTCAACAAGCTCAAACCGCTTTTGATGTAGTGGCGATTCCTGCTGAAACACCGTTTATCCAATTTGCTCAACAGCAAGGTAAACAAACGATTTCTGGTACAGAGGTGATTGTGCTACAAGCAGTTGAACAATTTGAGCTCTACACAGGCATTCGACCTGATGACCAATTAGTCGCTGAAGCCGCCGCTTTTGCTCGAAAAAACAGTTAAAAAATAAACCGCACTTTTAAAAAGTGCGGTTCTTTTTATCTGAGTTTTACGCTAACAATTTTCTTGCTGCTTCCACTACCACAGATACTGCTTTATCTTCCGTATCTTTCATGGTGGCTTCATTTGGAATTTCTTGTTGTGTACGGTTTACAATCACACCAGCTACCATACCTGCTCGTAAGCCAAGGGCATTACACATCGTGAATAACGTCGCAGACTCCATCTCATAGTTCATCACATTGAGATCTTGCCATTGTTTTAGCAAGCCTTGGTAATCACGATACACTTTGCCGCTATAAGTATCATAACGTTCTTGACCTGGATAGAACGTATCTGAAGAAGCTGTAATTCCTACAAATGGCTCAATGCCTTTTTCTTTAGCTGCATTGTAAAGTGCAGTGGTACATTCAAAATTTGCTACCGCTGGATATTCAATTGGCGCAAAGTGACGGCTTGCCCCATCAAGGCGAACCGCACCCGTTGTAATAAGAATATCGCCCACATTAATATGCGGTTGAATCGCACCCGTTGTGCCAATACGTAAGAATGTACGCACGCCAAGTTGGGCCAGCTCTTCCACACAGATAGACGTAGAAGGGCCACCAATACCGGTTGAACACACCACCACCGGTTGACCATTTAAATAGCCTAACCAAGAAGTGAACTCACGTGTACTTGCAAGAAACTCAGGGTTATCAAGTTTTTTAGCAATACGTTCGCTACGTGCAGGATCCCCTGGTACGATAGCGAGTGTTGCACCTTTCAGTTGTGCTTTAGTCAGGTTTAAGTGAAATACATCAGACATAACAATCTCCTTTTTCATTCTTGCCGCAAAGTGCGGTCAAATTTTCGTTATTTTTTCAATGCGCCTAAGATACCACGCATGATTTGTTTGGTCACTTCATTACGAATATTGCGACCCACTGATTTTGCCACACTATTCACAATTTGTTCTGTTGGGGAAAGTTTATCCCCGCGTTTTTGTGTTCCAAAAATCATTCGGCTTAAGCTACCAAATAAACCGCTTTCTTCCTCTTGTTGCGCTTGTTCGGCTTGTTTTTGTTGCACTGCGGCTAAATCCGCTTGCGCATTTAATACTTCGAAAGCGGATTCATTATCCACGTAATCTTTATAGAATGCATAAAGATCATCGTCTTTCACCCAAGCAGCTCGCTCTTCTTCAGTAATCGGGGCAAGTTGGCTTTTCGGCGGATAAACATACGCCACTTCAACGGGCGTTGGCATGCCTTTTTCATCTAAGAATGAAATCAATGCTTGGCCCACACCTAAAGTTGAAATAGTTTCCACCACATTAACTGCTGGATTTGAACGGAATGTTTCTGCTGCAGATTTCACTGCTTTTTGATCGCGTGGCGTAAAGGCACGTAACGCATGTTGTACGCGGTTACCCAATTGACCTAATACGGTATCCGGTAAATCTAATGGATTTTGGGTCACAAAATAAATCCCTACCCCTTTAGAACGAATCAAACGAACTACTTGTTCCACTTTGTCCACCAACACACTCGGTGCACCATCAAAGAGTAAGTGTGCTTCATCGAAGAACATCACAAATTTTGGTTTATCTGGATCGCCGACTTCTGGTAATTGCTCAAATAATTCAGACATCAACCAAAGCAAGAATGCGCTATACATTCTTGGGGAATTAATTAATTTTTCAGAATTTAAAACATTGATCACACCACGACCATCACGGGTTTGTAACCAATCTTCAAGATTTAATGCTGGCTCACCAAAAAGATTTGTCGCCCCTTCATTTTCAAGTGTCAGTAAAGCACGTTGAATCGCGCCCACACTCGCGGCTGAAACATTACCGTATTCTACTTGGAAGGTTTTTGCATTCTCCGCTACAAATTTAAGCATTGCACGTAAATCTTTTAAGTCGATGAGTAACAAGCCTTTGTCATCTGCCACACGGAATACGAGGTTTAATAAGCCTTCTTGGGTTGCGTTTAAATTTAATAAACGGGAAAGTAATAATGGTCCCATTTCAGAAATCGTGGTACGAAGCAGAATACCGGTTTCACCGAATACATCCCAAAATGACACAGGATAGCCATTTAAATAACTCTCGCCACCTAAATCAAATTGCTCAATGCGTTCCGCCACTTTGCCACTGAATGTGCCCGCTTTTACTAAACCGGACAAATCGCCTTTTACATCAACTAAAAAGACCGGCACGCCATCATCACTGAATGCTTCCGCCATTTTACGTAGTGTTACGGTTTTACCCGTCCCTGTCGCCCCGGCGATCAGACCGTGACGGTTTGCCATTTTTGCGGTAATACCAAGGGTTTGACCTTGTTCGGTACGCGCGAGAGAATATTGCATAAAGATTCCTTTGTTTTGTTGGTTTTATTTAAACGAATAATAAGGAAAAAACGAAGTGCGGTCAAAATTTAAGTGATTTTACGGTATAATTTCTCAAAACTAACTCAAAGCAGGAAAAATAGATGTCAAACGCAAAAATTCTTATTATTAAAACAGGATTAATAGAAACCTTAACGTTCCCTGATGGTAGCTCATATGAAAGTGCCATCCGTAAAAAACCGGTATCGATGGTAAAAGTGCACACACTAGGTGCAGAAGGTAACGATGTGGGTTTAAAAGCGCATCACGGTGGGGTTGATAAAGCCTTGTTTTTTATGTCTGATGTGTCTTTCCCCGCTTTAAACGAGCTACTTGGTGAAAAGTTTGATTTCCACGGCAGTGCGATTTACGGTGAAAACTTTGTAGTATCCAGCTTACATGAAGATAATGTTTGCGTAGGCGACCGTTACAAAATTGGCACCACGCTTTTAGAAGTGTCTCAACCCCGCAAACCTTGCGAGCGTTTATCTCATAATACCAAGAATGAGAATACAAGAGAGGTAATTCGTCAGTCTGGCTGGACAGGTTGGTATGTTCGCGTGATCGAAGAAGGTGAAATTCATCAAGGCGATGAACTCATCTTGCAACATCGTCCTTATCCAGAATGGACTATTCGTCGTTTAAACACGCTACTTTCAGCTCCTTCAAGTGTCGCAGAATTAGAAGAAGCCTTAGCCATTGAGGAATTAGCGCCAGCGTTTAAACGTTCTGTTAACTCACAATTACGTAATTTACAGCAGGCGGGCTAAAATGTCGGCTAAAACGACCGCACTTTGTCCGTGCCAATCTTCGCTTTCTTATGAAGATTGTTGCGGGCGCTTTCATTCAGGCAATATGTTTCCAGAAACAGCGGAACAACTTATGCGTTCCCGCTATTCAGCGTTTGTGCTTAAAAAGATTCCTTATATCGTGCAAACCACTGTGCCAAGCCAACAAACCTTATTAGATGAAAAAGTCCTGCAAGATTGGGCTGATGAAACGCAATGGCTCGGTTTAGACATTGTCAAAGCAGAAGCCTTAACCAAAACACAAAGTGCGGTTGAATTTAAAGCACATTTTCAAGGCAATGAACAACCACAAGTGCATCACGAATATTCTCTTTTTGTAAAAATCGATGGTCGTTGGTATTTTGTTGATCCCACTGTGCCGCTCCCAAGCAATAAACAGCCTTGTGTTTGTGGCTCGGGAAAGAAATTTAAACATTGTTGCGGAGGCTTGCTCTAATGACCTTAACGTCTTTTTTCGCATTATTCTGGCAGCGTTCTCAAGAAAATAAATTAACGCAAGCTGCCGGTTCACTCACCTACAGCACCATGCTCGCCATCGTGCCATTAATTATGGTGGTGTTTTCGATTTTTTCCGCCTTTCCCGTTTTTAACGAAGTAACTGGCGCATTGAAAGAATTCATCTTCACCAATTTCGCTCCTTCCGCGAGTGATGTTGTGGGACAATATATTGATGAATTCGTCCGTAACTCCAAGCAAATGAGTGCCGTGGGGATTGTGAGTTTGATTTTAGTGGCATTGATGCTCATTAACTCCATCGACCGTACACTCAATGGTATTTGGCAAGACACTAGTAATCGCCCGATTTTTACGTCATTTGCTATTTATTGGCTCATTTTAACGCTCGGCCCGCTTTTAATCGGTACTAGCATTGCGGCAAGTTCCTATGTTAAAGCCATGTTCGAGCAATCTGAAACGCTCTCTTTTGGCTTAAAACTCCTCAGCTTTGTGCCATTTCTTTCTACTTGGTTTATTTTCACGCTCATTTATATGGTCGTGCCAAATAAGAAAGTGAGCATCAAACACTCTGCAGCAGGCGCATTAATTGCGGCAATTTTCTTTACCTTAGGAAAACAAGCCTTTACTTGGTACATCGCCACCTTCCCGTCTTATCAATTAATTTATGGTGCCATGGCGACGCTGCCAATCATGTTATTGTGGATTCAAATCAGCTGGACAGTAGTGTTATTGGGTGCACAATTAGCCGCAGTACTGGCAGAAGTGCGGTCAGAGAATCAAACAAATTTAGAGGAAGTAAAATGATTGCATTAATCCAGCGTGTAACACAAGCTAAAGTGGAAGTTGAAGGTCAAATTGTAGGACAAATCGCCAAGGGATTATTGGTTTTATTAGGCGTGGAAAAAGATGACGACCAAGCCAAGGCAGATAAGCTCGCTGAGAAAGTGTTAAATTACCGTATTTTCAGCGATGAAAATGACAAAATGAATTTAAATGTGCAACAAATCGGTGGCGAAGTGCTTGTGGTATCCCAATTTACTTTAGCTGCAGACACGCAAAAAGGTTTACGACCAAGTTTCTCAAAAGGTGCCGCACCAGCATTGGCTAATGAACTGTATGAGTATTTTTCGCAAAAATGTGCAGAAAAAGTCACTGTTGCCAACGGACAATTTGCGGCTGATATGCAAGTGAGCCTCACCAATGATGGCCCAGTTACATTTTGGTTAAATGTCTGAATAAAGAGAACAATCACTATTTTTTTCAAAGCAAAGGAAACTCTTTCTTTGATCGCATTGTCGTATTAACACTCACACGCATATAACAATTTCAAATCCCATCCATAATTGCGTTGGTAATCCCCTTATTTTATGGGTAAACTAAGGCGGTTTGATGTGGATCTTCTTAAAGTTTAGCTTGTAATAAAATGAAAAAAATTTCGTTAAAAATAACCGCTCTTTTGCTTGGATGGATGAGTTTTTCAGCCCTTGCAGAACAAACCGTGGATATTGAGATCCGCGGAATCAAGGGTGAACGCGCCATTCGCAATACAGACATGAATGTCAAACTCATTGATAAAGGTGAAATGGACGGTTCAGATCGGTATAAACAATTAGTTTCAGATGCTGTCGATAAAGGCCTTCGAGTCTTCGGTTATTATGGTTCTTCCGTGACCTTTGAATTGAAAAAACGCAAAGGTCAACGAGATTTACTTATTGCGAATGTCACCCCGGGTGAGCCAAGTAAAATTGCGGGAACAGAAGTTGAAATTACAGGCGAAGCCGCAGAAGACGAAAACTTCACGGCGCTCCGTAAAAACTTGCCAAAACAAGGGGAGTTAGTTGAGCATCAAAAATACGATGACTATAAAAGCAGCATTTCAAACCTTGCACTAGCTCGTGGTTATCTTGACGGAAAATTCCAAATTTCTCGCTTAGAAATCAGCCCTGAAACCCATGAAGCATGGTGGCGTATGCTATTTGATAGTGGCGTACGTTATCATTATGGCAATATCACCTTCAACCATTCCCAAATTCGCGAAGATTATTTGCAAAACATGCTCAACATCAAATCTGGCGATCCTTATTTAGTCAGTGATTTATCTGAATTAACCAATAATTTTTCTTCCACCAACTGGTTTAGCTCCGTACTTTTACAACCGCATGTCCGCGAAGAAGATAAATTAGTCGATATCGAACTTTTACTTTATCCACGTAAGAAAAACTCAATGGAGCTTGGGGTCGGTTTTGCGACTGATACAGGCCCTCATGTCCAAATTGGTTGGACAAAACCTTGGATCAATAGCCGAGGCCATAGTTTCCGTACAAATCTTTACGTCTCTGCTCCAAAACAAAACTTTGAAGCCACCTATAAAATGCCATTGTTGAAAAATCCATTAAATTATTATTATGAATTTTCAACCGGTTATGAAAAAGAAAATAAAAACGATACGGATACCAAAGCCCTCACTTTCGCTGCATTACGCTATTGGAATAATAGCGAGGGTTGGCAATATTTTGCAGGTCTTCGTGTCCGTTATGACAGCTACACACAAGCTGATTTCACCGATAAAACCTTCCTGGTTTATCCTACTGGGGGCTTTAGCCGTACCCGTTTAAGAGGTGGTCAATTCCCAACATGGGGAGATACCCAAAAAATCACGGTTGATTTAGGGAATAAGCTTTGGATGTCCGATGCTAATTTCTTTAAAGTTCAAGCCTCTACCGCCTGGATTCGTACGTACGCAGAAAATCACCGTTTTATTACCCGTGCAGAAATTGGTTATTTAAATACGCCCGATATTCGAAAAATTCCACCGGCATTACGTTTCTTTGCAGGGGGCGATCGCAGCGTGCGAGGTTATGGCTACAAGAAAATTTCACCGAAAAATAAAAATGGAAAATTAGTCGGCGGCTCTCGCTTAGTAACAGGTAGCCTTGAATATCAATATCAAGTTTACCCAAATTGGTGGGGAGCAGTATTTGCGGATACAGGCTTAGCCGCAGATGCTTACAAAGCAAATGAGTTACGCTACGGCGCAGGTTTCGGTGTACGTTGGGCATCGCCAGTTGGCGCCATCAAATTTGATATTGCAACGCCAATTCGAGATAAAGATAACAGCAAAAATATTCAATTTTACATTGGCTTAGGGGCTGAAATTTAGGGTATGACTATGTCTGAACAAGAAAAACAACCAGATAACCAAACCACACAACCCGTTAAAAAGAAAAAGACCTGCCGTAAAATTTTATGTGTCGGAAGTGCGGTCATTTTTGTCCCTGTTTTAGGCTTAGTCACAGCTCTTTCTTTTGATAGTGGACAACGTGCACTTATTCAACTTGCGGATAAAATGCTCGATAGCTTATCTATTGAACAAGTCAGCGGTGGCTTACAAGATGGTTTAGTCTTAGAAAATTTACGTTTTCAAACAACCGGCGTAGATGTGGCACTCCCTAAAACGCGATTACAACTGAATTTAGCTCGTTTACTTTCGTGTGATATTATTGTTGATGATCTCAGCTTAACGCAGCCGAAAATTGCCATTGATACCAGTGTCATGCCACCTTCTGAAGAGAAACAAACGGAAAGTGGTCCAATGGAAAAAATCCATTTACCGGTTTCTGTGCAAGTGAAAAATGTGGCGATTACTGACTTTGATATGAAACTCGATCAAAGCAATATTACGTTTTCGTCTTTTCAAAGTGCGATCAGTTTAAACAATGAATCTGGCCTTACCCTTGAGCCCACCACGCTTTCAGACGTGCTTTTCTCAACTGTCTCCCAAACTCAACCGAATACACCTCAACCTGAGAAAAAAGAACCCGCTAAACCCGTTGATTGGGCGCAAATTGAGCAAACACTCACACCAGCTTTTTTAGGTAATTTAAATGCGGTGAACTTGCCTTTTGATATGCACATTCCAAGTTTTTTGGGTACAAACTGGCAATATCAATCGCTCAATGAAAAAGGTGAAGAAACACAAAAAATCACTGTGCCTAAAGTGGAATTACAAGCAGATGCCACCGATCACTTAGTGAAATTACAAAAACTCGAGATTGATAGCTCGCTTGGTACACTTTCGAGCCAAGGGCAACTCCAGCTCAATGAAGATTTCCCGGTTGATCTCACATTAAAATCGGATCTCCAAGCCTTTAAATCAAAAGATAAAACAATTCTGCCTGCCAGCAAAGTTGATCTCAATTTATCGGGTTCATTGAAAAAAACGACCGCACTTTCGTTAACCACCCAGGGCGTGCTTGATGCCACCTTAACAGGTGACGTGAAACTGGCTGAAGATAAAATGCCATTAAATCTGCAATTAAAAGCGAAAAAAGGTCAATATGCTTTTGCAGACAGCCTAGCGCCACTCAAGATTAACGATGTTGATATCAAGCTCACGGGCGATCTATTGAATTATCACGCAGAAGTTGTTGGTGGCGTGGAGGGTATGGATCATATCCCTCATACTCACGTTGATTTAAATACAGACGGTAAACTCTACGAAGTCACCCTCAACGAATTAAAACTTGCTGCTCTCGATGGTACCGCACGTTTAACGGGTTCCTCAAACTGGAAAGATGGCGCGCAATGGGATGTGACGGCTGATTTAAACAAAATGAACATTCGTCCTTATGTGCCTGCCATGCCAGCCGTATTATCGGGCAAAGTGAGCTCTCAAGGTTCCGCTGATTCCAATCATTGGAAAGTAGATGTGCCTACCGTGGATTTAACGGGTAGTCTCTCTTCTCGCCCATTAAGCTTGAAAGGTAGCGTCTTTTTAAGTAATGAAACCTTATTAAACATTCCTGATTTATTGCTGAACTATGGCGATAACCGCATTGCGGCAAAAGGTATATTAGGTGATAAATCAAACCTAGATTTAGATATCAACGCACCAAGCTTACGTGGTCTGTGGCAAGATTTAGCGGGTTCCGTGGTCGGCAAAGCACAAATCTTAGGCAAACTTACTGCGCCAACCATTAATACCGATTTAACGGCACAAGGCTTGCACTTCCAAGGGTTAGACTTATCTAAAGCCGTAATTAAAGGTAATGTTGTGAGTGAACCGCAAGTGAAAGGTGAACTTAACGTCAAAGCGGAAAACTTCCGCTATGGCGACAGCATTAAATTGCATAATATTGATTTGAATGCATCGGGTGATGAAAAACATCATACGCTCAACTTAAAATCAAAAGGTGAGCCTGTTGCAGCTGATTTACAAATCACCGGTAATTTTGACCGCACTTCTCAGCAATGGAAAGGTAATTTAAGCCAAGTGAGCCTTAACTCACCTATCGGCGATTTTAAAGTGAATCAAACTATTCCGGTGACTTATGACAATAAAAAAATCCAAGCCACCATTGGTTCACACTGCTGGATTAACCAAGATTTAGATTTATGTTTCCCACAACAATTTACGGCAGGGAAAAACGGCGAAGTCCCTTTTGAGCTTAAACGCATCAATTTAGATTTAGTGAATAAATTGATGGGACAAAACACGCTCAAAGGCCAGTTACAAAGCCGAGGTAAAGTGTCATGGTTCACAGATAAACCGTTACAACTGAATGTGGCAGTGGAAGGCAATAACATTGGTGTAGCACAAAAATTAGACTACCGTACCTTTAAGCTAGATATTCCTAAATTAAGTGTGAATGCTGATATTCAAAATAACAATTTAACCTTGAAATCTGACATTAACGTTCAAAATCAAGGTCGAATCGGCACAGACTTAAAAATTAATGATTTAAGTAAAGGCCGTCAATTAGGCGGTACCTTTACCATTGAAGGTTTACGCTTATCTTTAGCCAATCAACTTTTCTCTAGCGGGGAAAGCCTAGATGGTGAAGTGGTCTCACGCTTAAGTTTTGGTGGTAATTTAGAAAAACCATTATTAAATGGCAATTTCGATATTCGAAATGTGAAAACGAAACTGAAAAGCCTGCCTTTTGATGTAACTGATGGTCAAGTGGCAATCCGCTTTAATGGCACCTCTTCAACCTTAAATGGTCATGTTCAAACACCAGATAGCAAACTCAATATTAATGGACAAGCTAACTGGGCTAACATAGATAACTGGACGGCGGAAGTTAGAGCGCAAGCGGATAATTTCAAAGTCGATATTCCGTCTATGGCGAAATTAAAAGTCAGCCCGAATGTGGTTGTCAAAGCCTCACCAAAACTCTTAGATTTGAGTGGTAATGTGGATATCCCTTGGGCAAGAATTGCCATTGAAAGCTTACCGGACAATGCTGAACCGGTGAGTGAAGATGAAGTCATTTTAAATGGTCCTAGAAAAAGTAAAGAAGAGCTCATTAATCGCCAATTTGCTTCAGAAACTAAATCGGGTATGCAAATTCAATCTGATTTAAAAATTAAAATCGGTGACGATGTACATTTAGATGCCTATGGTTTAAAAACCAATTTGAATGGCTTACTTTCTGTGAAACAGGATAAAGGCAAATTAGGTTTATTTGGTCAAATTAACCTAAAAAATGGTCGTTATGCTTCTTTCGGACAGGATTTATTAATTCGTAAAGGACAAATCAGCTTCTCTGGTTTACCTTCACAACCGATGTTAAATATTGAAGCGATTCGTAACCCTGAGGCTATGGAAGACAGTAAAGTGACCGCGGGGGTAAAAGTGATTGGTATGGCATCTAGCCCACAAGTCACGATTTTCTCTGATCCGGCTAAATCTCAAGACCAAGCACTTTCATATTTATTAACCGGCCATTCATTAGAAAACAGTGGTGAAGCAGGTGCCAGTGGTTCTGTCGGTGCCGCATTACTTGGCTTAGGTTTAGCGAAAAGTGGTAAAGTGGTCGGCGGTATTGGTGAAGCCTTTGGTATTCAAGACTTAAACTTAGGCACTGCCGGTGTTGGGGATAGCTCCAAAGTACAAGTTAGTGGTAATATTGGTAAACGCTTACAAGTGAAATACGGTGTGGGATTATTTGATGGCTTAGCCGAAGTGACCTTGCGTTACCGCTTAATGCCGCAACTTTATTTCCAATCGGTTTCCAGCACAAACCAAGTTTTTGATTTATTGTATCAATTTGAATTTTAGGAAAGGACATGCATAACGACAAGCAACTGGCTCAACTCGCAGAACCTCATCACCGAGGTGAGGCCCGGGAGATTGCCGCCATTGATTTAGGCTCAAACAGCTTCCACATGATTGTGGCGCGGATTATCAATGGCTCAATCCAGGTGCTTTCTCGTTTAAAACAAAAAGTGAGGCTCGCCGACGGCTTAGACGATCACAATGTATTAAGCCAAGAAGCCATTGAGCGCGGTGTAAATTGCCTTGCACTTTTTGCTGAACGCTTACAAGGCTTTGAGCCAAAAGATGTGAATGTCGTCGGCACTTATACCTTACGAAGAGCGGTCAATAATGACGAATTTTTACGTCAGGCTGCCACTGTCTTTCCTTATCCCATTAATATCATCAGCGGTCAAACTGAAGCCAAAACCATTTATGCGGGTGTTTGCCACACTCAACCCGAAAGTGGACGTAAACTGGTCATCGATATTGGTGGTGGCTCGACCGAAATGATCATCGGTGACGATTTCACCCCCTTAGTGGCAGAAAGTCGTCACATGGGCTGTGTGAGCTTTGCCAAAAAATTCTTCCCGAATGGCGAAATTTCCAAAGAAAACTTCGAGCGAGCTCGCCAAAGTGCGGTCAATAAAATTGAAGATTTAGGCTGGGAATATCGAAAACTCGGCTGGCAATCGGTGTTAGGTTCATCAGGCACCATCAAAACCGTCTATCAAGTAATTACCGCAACGCTTGATCCGAACGGCATCATCACGGCTGAACGCTTACAAAATTTAATCGAGCGAACCTTACAAGCTTCTCATTTTGAAGAGCTTAATATCGCAGGATTAAACCCTGATCGCGTGGATGTCTTTGTGCCAGGATTAGCCATTTTAAGTGCTGTTTTTGACGTTTTTGGCTTAGAAAATATGCGCTATTCTGACGGCGCTTTGCGTGAAGGGGTGATTTACAGCTTAGAAAAAAACTTCCAAGTTTCAGATATTCGTACTCGTACCGCATTAGGGCTTGCCGAACAATTTAACTTAGATTTGGCGCAGGCCGATCGCGTGGCAAATAGTGCAAAAACCTTAATTGACCAATACACCCATTGGCAAAAACCGCATCTTGCTGATGAAATGAAAAATCTGTTGATTTGGGCTGCGCGTTTATTGGAAGTCGGCATTGTGATCAATCATCGCAATGTGCAAAAACATTCCGCTTATATTCTGCAAAATATGGAATTACCGGGTTTTGATCGCGAGCAGCAACGCTTATTGGTGAATTTAGTTCGTTATCACACGGGTGCATTTAAAAAGAATGATTTACCGATTTTTGCTCGTTATGCGGATGAGGATGTCCTTGTTTTACTGCTTCTTTTACGCATTTCGGTGATTTTAAATAAATCTCGTCAGGCAACAGATAGCACCGATAAAATCAATCTCAGAATTGACCGCTCTTTGCAGACTTGGGAACTGACTTTTGAGAAACATTATTTGGATAACAATCCGTTAGTGTGGAATGAATTGCGCTTAGAAAGCAATTTACTCAAAGATTTAGAACTCAGTTTGATTTTTAACTGATAAAATAGGGGGCTTTCATGCCCTTATTTTTTATCTTGCTCCAACAGCAAGCTATAAATATTGGCGAGATAATAGCTCTGCTCGGCTTCGGGAATGTCTTGCGGAATAAAAGAAAGCAAATCGTGGTGAATTTCCAAAACATCAGGGAAAATGACCGCACTTTGCATTTCATCATAAAAAGGTTGATGGAGCGGAGAAACGCAACCGCCTCGTTTTAAGCGGGCAAGGCTGTTGGCAATATGCAATAAGAGTGTGATGACGGTCGGAATAGACACATCAATGCGCCAATGATGCTCTAGGCGACTTTGCAAAGTCAGAATAATATCAATAACGTCCTGATCAATCTGACCGCGAATTTTCCAACGGGTTAATTGTTTGAGTAACGACATAACATTCCTTTTTGAGATAGGATAACTTTACCGCTATTTCATAAAATTACCAGTGCACAGATCACAAAATTGAAACAAAGTGAAAAAATTTACTAACTAGGAAAGCAATAAATGATAGATAACAGACTTTTTGAAAAATATGATGGCCTTATTTTTGATATGGATGGCACCTTAATCGACACCATGCCGGTACACGCCCGCGCGTGGAATATGGTGGGAGAACAATTTGGTTATCGTTTTAACAGCCAAATTATGTATGATTTAGGTGGCGCAACTGTGAGCACTATCGCCTCCGCCATTATGCAAGATGCCGGTATGCCACAAGAACGTTTAAATGAAGTGATACAAGCGAAACGCAAACTTTCTTATGAATTGATTCCAACAGAATCAAAATTACTCCCGACCTTTGAGGTGGTGCGTCATTACTATCAACAAAAGCCAATTGCGCTTGGCTCTGGTTCAAACCGCCAAATTATTGATATGTTGATGCAAAAATTAGACATCAAACATTACTTTAATGCCATTGTCAGCGCTGATGATGTGAAAGAACATAAACCGCATCCAGAAACCTTTTTACGCTGTGCAGAATTGGCAAAAGCCGAACCATCACGCTGTATCGTCTTTGAAGATGCCGATCTCGGCGTCAAAGCGGGATTAAATGCGGGGATGGATGTGTTTGATGTCAGAACGCGCGAGATTATTAGAGCCTAATGTGGGACATTTTCTCTTTCAGCTTTTGGGCTGATTTTTGGCAAACCCATGGCTTGTGGCTGATATTTTTCAGCGCTTTCTTAAGTGCCACCATCTTGCCGGGTAATTCAGAAATTGTGTTTGTCTCCCTGGCTGCGCCAAAAGTATTAGTCGGATCATTATTAAGTGCGGATATTTTTTGGCTTGTTTTTATGGCAACCGCAGGCAATACGCTAGGCAGCCTCACCACTTATTGGATTGGTCGATGGTTTCCGGAAATTGACAGCAAAAATGACCGCACTTTATGGGCGATAAACAAAATACAACGCTATGGTGCCATTACTTTATTATTGAGCTGGTTGCCTATTATTGGGGATGTGTTTTGTGCGGTAGCCGGTTGGCTTCGATTGAATTGGCTAAGTTGTTTGATTTTTATGACGATTGGAAAAGGACTGCG
>CABSXY010000010.1 GCA_902481695.1 uncultured Haemophilus sp.
TGCATTATCCAAACATTTTTCATAGCCGGAATTTCCATTATTGGTCAAATCCGTTGTAATTTTACCAAATTCAGTACGTATCGCCAATATCAAAGTGTAATGGCATTCGCCATTTTTGAACCGCAAGAATCAATAATAATCCGCCGACAATCAACGATAAAATTCGGGCAATCCAACCACCTTCAAATACCCAAGCAAACCAAAGTGCGGCGACAAATGCAGGTTGTAAATTTAATAGCGGTACTCTAAAACAGAAGTATTCTTTAAAACATAAACCGCCCAGTGTGACCAATGCTCCACCTAACGCTAATTCATGCCAACCTAACAGCGCACATAAGAGTGCAAGCCACGTGGCAAATTGGAATGTTAAACGGAAATGCTTTAAATAAATATGAAGGGATGATGCACAACAAGTTGCCGCAATCAACACGGCAATTTGAGCCTGTTGAGGATACCAAGTTAAAGCCAAGATGCTAAATGCCGCAATCACAAAACCTGTGCGATAAATAATGACGGTAAGTTTATCCCAAACATCCATTGGAGATTGAATATGTGGATCAGCCATGCTATTTCCTTATTTTTGATGATAAAAAGTGCGGTCAAAAACACGCTCATTTTTGACCGCACTTTACATTGAGATTATTTTAATCGATCTAAAATCTTTTGATGAATGCCACCAAAGCTACCGTTTGACATCACAAGAATCTGATCCGTTGGTTTCGCTTCAGCTACAATCATATCCACTAATTTATCAATATTCCCTGTGTAATGTGCTGGTTGAACACATTGTCCCGCAATTTCAGCCACATCCCATGGAATATTATCTGGTTGTAGCATAAATACCGCATCAGCACGTCCAAGCGCTGGCGCAATTTCATCTTTATGCACGCCCATTTTCATGGTGTTTGAACGAGGTTCTAATACGGCAAGAATACGTACGCCACCGCCTACTTTATCGCGTAACGCAGTGAGTGTCGCCAGAATGGCTTCTGGATGGTGAGCGAAGTCATCATAAACCGTAATACCGTTTACTTCACCCTTCACTTCTAAACGACGTTTTGCATTGATAAAGCTGCCTAATGCATGACATGCATCTTCAATTTTCACACCTGCATGGTAAGCCGCCGCAATCGCCATTAAAGCATTGTGCATATTGTGCTGCCCAACAATATTCCATTTCACTTCAGCCACTTTTTTACCATGATGGAATACGACAAATTGAGAGCAATCATTGGTAATACGTTCCGCAAACCATTCCTTATCTTTACCGATAAATTGCTGTTCTGACCAACATCCCATATTGAGGGTTTCTTTCACGCTCTGTTCATCTGCAAAAGAAAGAACACGTCCTGTGGAAGGAATGGTTCGGATCATATGATGGAATTGACGTTGGATCGCATGAAGATCATCGAAGATGTCAGCATGATCGAAGCTGATATTGTTAATGATCAAAGTTTTTGGATTGTAATGTACAAATTTAGAGCGTTTATCAAAGAACGCCGTATCATATTCATCCGCTTCAATCACGAAGAACTCGCTTTCCCCTAAACGAGCAGAGGTACCAAAATTCCCCGCAATACCACCGATTAAGAAACCTGGTTTTAGCCCATTTTGTTCTAAAATCCAAGTCAACATGCCAGTTGTTGTGGTTTTACCATGTGTACCCGAAACCGCTAACACCCAACGATTACACAATAAATGGTCGTGTAACCATTGTGGCCCGGATGTATAAGGCAAGGCATTATCCAAAACATATTCCACGCAAGGATTACCGCGTTTCATAGCATTTCCGACAATAACCATATCGGGCGCAGGCTGAAGTTGAGCAACATCATAATTGGGAATAATTTCAATGCTCTGCTCTTGTAAAAAAGTGCTCATTGGCGGGTAAACATTGGTATCAGAGCCCGTGACTTTATAACCCATTTGTTTGGCAATCATCGCGACGCCGCCCATAAAGGTCCCGCAGATGCCTAAAATATGAATATGTTTCATTGTTCTTCTCTAGTTGCTAAAAATGCTGACTATGATAAATCAACTCAAAGATTGAGTAAATAAGGGCTGTTTACATAAACAGCCCTCTTTCTTATTTGATTCGGTCAAAGCCTGCTTGAAGATCGGCAATTAATTCATCCGTGTCTTCAAATCCAATATGCACACGAATTAATGAACCTGTTAATTTACGCTCAATACCTGGGCGAATTTTTGCAATTTCTTCTGGTTGATTGCATAAAATGAGAGATTCAAACCCGCCCCAAGAATAAGCCATTGTGAAAAGCTCAAAATGATCCATAAAGGCGGAAAGCTCTTCATCGTTTAAACGTTTATGTAATTCAAAAGAGAATAAACCGCTTGCGCCGGTAAAGTCACGTTTAAAGTTTTCATGGCCTGGACAGCTTGGTAACGCAGGATGATACACTGCTTTAACTTGTGGTTGTTCACTTAACCATTTAGCCACTTTTAAACTACTTTCGTGATGTTGTTTTAATCGTACACCTAAGGTGCGAATGCCACGAGCTGTCGTATAAGCGGAATCGGCATCAATCATTTGTCCCATTAAATAGGAATGCTCGCGCAATTTATCCCAAGCTCGTGCATTAGCTACGGCAGTACCGATCATAATATCAGAATGCCCCACTAAATATTTCGTTCCTGCTTGAATAGAAATATCAATACCATGTTCTAACGCTTTGAATAGTACCCCTCCTGCCCATGTATTATCGATCATAATGACAATTTCTGGGCTTACAGCTCTAACCGCTTTAACAATCGCGGGGATATCAGGCACTTCCATCGTTAAAGAGCTTGGCGACTCTAAAAATAAGACTTTCGTGTTTGGTTGCACGAGTTTGGCAACATCAGCACCTATCATGGGATCATAATAGGTCGTATCAATGTGCATTTTTTTCAAAATCACATTGCAAAAATCTTGTGTCGGCTCATAGGCAGCCCCTGTCATTAAAACGTGATCGCCCGTTTCAACAAATGATAAAATGGCATTAGTTACTGCTGCGGCGCCACAAGGATAAAGATAACAGCCAGCGCCCCCTTCCATTTCACACATTAAATCTTGAAGCGCAAAATGCGTTAACGTGCCACGGCGTCCGTAGAAAAGCTCTCCCTTATAACGATTTTTTGTGCAATGTTTTTTATCTGCAATAGTGTCAAATACTAAAGAAGAGGCACGTTGGACCACAGGGTTTACCGCCCCTTGGGTAAAACGTTTTTTACGTCCGGCATGAACCAGTGTGGTTGATAAAGTATGATGTTCTGACATATATTTCACCTGTAACTTAGACAATATTAATTAATTCAATAGATAAAAACAGCTGTTAAAGTGCGGTCAATTTTTTTAGAATACTACCGAGTTTTTGCGTTAGCAAAATTTTTATTAACATTTATATAGGAATTATGACTATGGTATTAGTAACTCGTCAAGCTCCAGATTTTACTTCCTCTGCAGTTTTAGGCAATGGTGAAATCGTTAACAACTTCAATTTCAAAAAACACGTTAATGGTAAAGCTGCGGTATTATTCTTCTACCCATTAGACTTTACTTTCGTTTGCCCATCTGAATTAATCGCATTCGATCACCGTTATGAAGAATTCAAAAAACGTGGTGTTGAAGTGGTTGGTGTATCTATCGACTCAGAATTCACTCACAATGCATGGCGTAATACTCCAACTGAAAACGGCGGTATCGGTGCAGTTAAATATGCATTAGCAGCTGACGTTAAACACGAAATCGCTAAAGCATACGGTATCGAACACCCAGAAGAAGGTGTGGCATTACGTGCTTCATTCTTAATCGACAAAAACGGTGTTGTTCGTCACCAAATCGTAAACGACTTACCATTAGGTCGTAACATTGATGAAATGTTACGTATGGTAGATGCGTTACAATTCCACGAAGAACACGGTGAAGTTTGCCCGGCTCAATGGGAAAAAGGCAAAGAAGGTATGAAAGACAGCCCTGAAGGTGTTGCTAAATACTTGAAACAAAATGCTGACAAACTTTAATTTTTAAGAAAAAGCCACATTAAGTGGCTTTTTTTATTTTTGTAGATCCTTTAAAATGAACGTATCTTTAACCAAAGTGCGGTTATTTTTATGAAATATAATATTCCCATTTTCCTGACGATTCTCAGAGTGATTTTAATCCCATTCTTCGTCTTGGCGTTTTATCTCCCTATCCCTTCAGCGCCTTTTATTACCACTCTTATTTTCTTTATCGCGGGTGTCACTGACTGGTTTGATGGCTATCTTGCTCGAAAATTAAAACAAACAACCCGTTTTGGTGCGTTCCTTGATCCTGTAGCCGATAAAGTGATGGTGATTACCGCGCTTGTATTAATTGTGGAATATCAACATTCTTTCTGGATTACCATCCCTGCGATTATTATGATTTCACGTGAAATCATTATCTCTGCTTTACGTGAATGGATGGCTGAGTTGGGTGAACGTAATAAAGTGGCTGTTTCATGGCTGGGAAAAGTAAAAACCACCTCTCAAATGCTAGCTTTAGGTGGATTGCTCTGGCGATATAATGTGTATATGGAAACGCTAGCAATTGTATTGCTCTATTTAGCTGCGATTTTAACAGTTTGGTCAATGCTCCAATACTTAAAAGCAGCAAAAGGCAGCTTGTTAGATAACATTGAATTATAGAATTGGCTAAATTTTAAATAAAAGGTGCGGTTATTTTAATCGCACCTTTTGTTTTTGAATTATTTTTAATCAATCAAAAAATTTTTTTACGAATTTTATTTGACACCATGAGATAAATCCGTAAAATACGCCCCGTTGTTTGGCAACAAGCAAACGCGGGAATAGCTCAGTTGGTAGAGCACGACCTTGCCAAGGTCGGGGTCGCGAGTTCGAGCCTCGTTTCCCGCTCCAATTTGCCCGAGTGGTGGAATCGGTAGACACAAGGGATTTAAAATCCCTCGCCTTTCGAGGCGTGCCAGTTCAAGTCTGGCTTCGGGCACCATTTCAAAATCATACCAGTGGGTCGTTAGCTCAGTCGGTAGAGCAGCGGACTTTTAATCCGTTGGTCGAAGGTTCGAATCCTTCACGACCCACCACTTAAAATTAGCACCTTAACGGGTGTTTTTTTATACCTAAAATTTAAGATAAAGACTTTCCCACTCTCTTTTCTAAAAAAATACATAAAAAAAATAACCGCACTTTCGTACGGTTACTTATTCATATTCACTTTAAACGATTATCCGTGATAACGTCCTACACCTAATTCATCTTCTTTACGAGTACGATTCATCACTTCTTGTGGAGATTGTGCAATACGTAATCCCATTTGATCTTCTGTACGCACTACTTCACCACGTAGAGAGTTAGTATAAACATCCGTAATCTTGATATCAACAAACTTACCAATCATATCTGGTGAGCCTTGGAAATTCACAATACGGTTGTTTTCCGTACGCCCTGTTAATTCCATAATATCTTTCTTAGATGGACCTTCCACCAACACGCGTTGCTCTGTGCCAAGCATACGGCGGCTATATTGTGCCGCTTGTTGGTTGATACGCTCTTGTAAAAGATAGAGACGTTGTTTCTTCTCTTCTTCAGTAACATCATCTGGCATATCTGCTGCAGGTGTGCCTGGACGTGCGGAATAGATAAAGCTGAAGCTCATATCAAAATTCACTTGCGCGATCAGGTTCATCGTTTGTTCAAACTCTTCCTTGGTTTCACCTGGGAAGCCAACAATGAAATCTGAGCTGATTTGAATATTTGGACGCACTGCACGTAATTTACGAATGATTGATTTATATTCTAACGCGGTATGACCACGTTTCATCATGGTTAAAATACGGTCTGAACCAGCTTGTACCGGCAAGTGTACGAAGTCCACTAATTCTGGTGTATCACGATACACATCAATAATATCGTCAGTAAATTCGATTGGGTGGCTGGTGGTAAAACGCAAACGGTCGATACCATCAATAGATGCCACTAAACGTAATAATTCTGCAAATGTACAGATACCACCATCAAATGTCGGGCCGCGATATGCGTTTACGTTTTGGCCTAATAAATTAATTTCACGTACACCTTGCTCTGCCAACTGCGCAATTTCAAATAACACATCATCAACAGGACGGCTCACTTCTTCACCACGGGTATAAGGCACCACACAGTAAGTACAATATTTATTACAGCCTTCCATAATAGACACAAACGCAGTTGGACCTTCTGCACGAGGTTCCGGTAAACGGTCAAATTTCTCAATCTCAGGGAAACTGACATCCACCACCGAACTTTTACCGCCACGGATTTGATTAATCATTTCAGGCAAACGATGTAAAGTTTGCGGACCAAATACGATATCCACATAAGGCGCACGATGACGAATATGCTCACCTTCTTGAGAAGCCACACAACCACCCACACCAATCACTAAGTTTGGATTTTGTTTTTTTAATTCTTTCCAACGACCTAACTGATGGAACACTTTTTCTTGTGCTTTTTCACGGATAGAACAGGTGTTAAGAAGTAACACATCTGCTTCTTCCGGAATATCAGTTAATTCTAAACCATGTGTATTTAAGAGAAGATCGGCCATTTTTGATGAATCATACTCATTCATCTGACAGCCCCATGTTTTAATATGTAATTTTTGCGTCATATTGCTTAAAAATAAAGATTAGTAAAAAGATAAAATCGGTCGGCTATTGTACAGATTTGTGGCAATTCTGGCTAGTGTAAAATGGACTTTTACCCATTTCGGTATAGAAAAAGTGCGGTTAAAATCATCTAAATTTTAACCGCACTTTGTTTAGTATCCTTCTTCTTCCATATTGGGTAGGAATGTTTTTTGTTTGATTCGTTTTACTCTCGTTTCAATTCGTCCATCTGGGTGTAGCTCAATTTCACGCCAACCCGGTTGTAAGGTATCTAACGCAAAATGATTGCTATCCGGCTTAAATTGAATACAAGTCGCTGGCGTTGCCATGGTTTGATAACCCTGCCAATAGCCATCAACCTGCTGATGAATATGCCCGTATAAAATCCCTTTTACATTGTTGAATTGAGCAAGAACGGCTGAGAAGCCATGTGCATTACGCAAGTTATGCTGATCAAGCCATGCTGAATTCGTTGGTAATAAATGATGATGCAATACGACTAAGCTATGACGCGCTGGATTTTCTGCTAATTTTGTTTTTAACCAATCTAATTGATAAGCACTTAATTCACCATGAGGCACACCGGATACTTGGCTATCTAACAAAATCACTTGCCAATGTTTACCTAGAAGTAAATGTTTTGACGCGTTAATCGGCGGTTGGCTTAAATGTTCGACCATTTTAGGTTGGAAATCATGGTTACCCGGAAGCCAAAATACCCATTTATTTAACGGTTTAACCATTTCAACAAATCGTAAATAGCCTTCGTCGCTACTATCTTGTACCAAATCCCCCGTTGCAAGCACGACATCATAGTCAAAAGACTCAGACTGAATTTCTTTTAACACCTGAGAAAAGCTTTCGTGTGTATTGATGCCTAATAAATCTTTGCTTGTATCCTTAAATAAATGAGGATCGGTAATTTGTAATAATTTAACAATTTCACTCGCGGGTTCGTATTCAAATCTATTGTTCATGGGACTCCTATTGCCAGCGTTGCTGCAATTGGGCGTAATTTAATTGAAGCCATTGCAAGCCCATTACTGCAATGCCATTATCAATTTTGCCATCACACATCCATTGATAAGCTTGCTCACGTTTCATCACATGAACACGGATGTCTTCATTTTCTTCAGCTAAACCATGAAGTCCCTTCGCTTGTGAGCTATCTACTCGACCGACAAACAAATGAATACGTTCTACGACACCGCCCGGACTATCCCACACACTTAAACAATGAGTAAGATTTTGAACGGACACGCCTGCTTCCTCTTCACTTTCACGCAAAGCGACTTCTTCAGGTTGTTCCCCCTCTTCTACCATGCCGGCGATCAATTCTAATAACCAAGGGGAACGAGCTGATTCAGGTTGATATGCACCAATACGTACTTGCTCAACTAAAACCACTGCATCTTCTTCCGGATCGTAAGCAATCACTGCAGAAGCGGCACCTTTGACTAATAATTCACGTGTCACAACGCCACTTTCGCCACCGGCAAAAAGCTTATGTTTAAACTGTACTTTCTTAAGTGTAAAAAAACCTTTATAAACAGTTTCTTCATTAAGAACTTCTATATCATGCTGACTAAACTGTTGAATTTCTGACATCATTACTCTCCTAGTATCGAGGTCGCATAATACTCCCATAAAAAAATAAAAAAAACTGAACCCTCTGTTTTTTTGTTGAAACTTTGAAGCCGGTCACAAAAAAAAGAAAACCTATGATGATTTCTTATTCATCATAGGTTTACATTAAGAATCTATTTGAATTAACAAACGCGGCTGGTTATTTCCCCGTCAGCTACCTTCGTTTTAATCGTATCGCCTGTTTTGACTTGTTTCACACTCACAATGGCATGTCCTTTGGCATCTTCTGCGATGGAATATCCTCGCGCTAATACTTTTAATGGACTTAATCCATCTAACTTACCACACAATGTTGCCAACTTATTTTGACGTTCCGTGACTTGACGATTCGCCCCTAAATTTAACCGCACTTGTAACTGAGCTAAATACTGCGATTGTTTTTGCAATCGATAAGGCAACGGATTTTGTTTTAAGCGTACTGAAAGTGTGGTCAATTTTTGTTGCGTTTTATCCATTTGACGCTGTATCGCCAAAACTAAACGATGATGTAATTGCGCCGTTTTGGCTTTTTGCATCAACAATTGATTTTGCGGATGTTGATTTTGCAGGCGCAAACGTAACTGTTGCAAACGTTGTTGTTGATGACTAAAAATACGATCTAACGCCATCTCCAAACGCTGTTGTTTATAGGCTAACTGTTGAAGTAATTCCTGCTGATTGCGACTCACTAACTCTGCCGCGGCAGAGGGTGTTGGCGCACGTAAATCAGCCACAAAATCGGTGATGGTAACATCCGTTTCGTGACCGACTGCACTGATAATCGGTAAATTAGAACGGAAAATCGCACGTGCCACTTCTTCTTCATTAAAGCACCAAAGATCTTCTAAGGAACCACCACCTCGACCGACGATCAATACATCCACTTCTTGACGCGCATTAGCGAGTTCAATCATTTGGACGATTTCAGCCGTTGCTTCTTTTCCTTGTACTGCCGTTGGGTAAATCACCACTTTTAAACTAGGATCTCGGCGAGCCAAAATATGCAGAATATCTTGCAATGCGGCACCAGTCGAAGAGGTAACAATACCCACCGCTTTAGCAAAGTCCGGCAAGCTTTTCTTCAAGTTTTGTGCAAACAGTCCTTCAGCCGCCAATTTCATTTTTAGCGCTTCAAATTGCTGCTGCAATAATCCTTCGCCAGCTGGGTGCATGGATTCAATAATCAGCTGATAATCACCACGAGGCTCATATAAACTGACATTTGCCCGCACCAAGACCTGCATACCATTTTGCGGACGAAATCCCACCCGCAAATTTTTCATGCGGAACATCGCGCCACGCACTTGGGCATTCTCATCTTTTAAGGTTAAATACCAATGTCCCGACACCGGTTGGGTGAAATTGGAAATTTCACCGGTGAGCCAAATCTGTGAAAAATTTCCTTCCAGCATTTGCCGGGCTGCGCTGTTTAATTGGGAAACGGAGTAAATGTTTTCAGACATTATTCAATCAACACCCAACCGTCATCTAACCAGTTACAAATCGAATCGAGCAATAATTCCATTGTACTTTCAGGATCTTCTGTATCATTCACTAAATTATTTAAGAATGCCCAATCTAGCGCTTCACCATCGGAAAGACGTTTTAACACTTCCGCTTCAATAAGATTCACTTCATCTAACCATTCACCATTAGCATAAATGCGGAGCGGATTTTCGGTGTAAAGTAATTTGCAGTTATTGTCCTGCATTAACACACCTTGTTCCTCTTCTAAAATTGACCGCACTTCGTCAGGATCGGACATATCATCGGATACCAACATTTCATAGCGACGTGAACTCACTGTACTGGCTACGGCTTGTTTGAACAAGGCATCAAAGGATTCTGACTCTGCCAATTTCGCTAAGAATTGTTTTTTCATCGCCTGAATATTTTCATCCGCCAATTTGCCCGTGCTCTGCTCTGACTGTGTTAAGCGTAACGGTAATTGGAATTCGCTTAAATTCAATTCAGGATCCTGATGACAAAACGCTTTATTCACGTTATCAAAAATGTCTGCTAAATTCGGGTAACGTAAACCAAAAGAAAAGGTCAAACAATCATCTTCTGCCACACCATAATGTGACATACGAGCCGGAATATAAAGAATATCGCCTGGATTCATCACTTCATCAATCACCAATTCGCCCATATCATCAAAAATACGAATCGGCTGATTTGGTTTAAATTCAGTGGAAGAATCGCACCATTTACCTAACTGCCAACGATGATGGCCATAGCCTTGAACTAAGAATACATCATATTCGTCATAATGCTTACCAACAGAACCACCCTTAGGTGCATAGGACACCATAATATCGTCGCGTTGCCATTGTGGGATAAAGCCAAATTTATTCCAAAGCTGACCGAGTTCTGTACTCCATTGCTCTAAGTTTTGGACGAGCACTGACCATTTCTCCGGTACATCCGCAAAATCTTCTTCAGATAACGGACTGAAAAACACTTTCCAATTATCCTCTGAAAAAGTTTTGACTAAACGCGCGGTCACATCTTCGCCTTGTGCTAATTCGATAATATCCTCAGGCTCGAATTGGCCAACAATTTCAGGCAAACCATTACGAATAATCAATGGTTTTTTCTGCCAATAATCACGCAGGAAAATTTCAGGGGTAATGCCCTCAGGCAGACAATATTGGTTGGAAAGTGCGGTCATTTTTTTACTCCTTTTCCTGTTTTTCTTGTTGGGCTTTTTCTTGTGCTGCTTTGGCTTGCTCTGCTGCACGTTTACGACGAATTTCTTTAGGATCCGCTAACAATGGACGGTAAATTTCAATACGATCACCATCTTTTAACTGATCCGTTAATTTGGCTGGACGGGAATAAATCCCGACTTTATTCTCGCGCAAATCAATCTCGGTAAACTGTTGTAAAATGCCCGATTGTAAAATAGCCGTTTGAATCATTGTGCCTTCATCCACTTTGAAGGACTTCAAATAATAGCGATCCGGCAAGGCATAGGCGATTTCAATATTAATTTGGTTCATGTCTTATTCTGTCTTGATGAGTTTTCCGTTATTATAGCGGAAAAGTGCGGTCAATATTAACGATAAAATCAGGAGTTCATCATGAATTGGGTATTTTTTGCTATTGGTTCAGCCTTTTTCGCTGGACTTACCGCTATTTTAGGCAAATTAGGGGTTGAAGGCATTAACAGCAATCTCGCGACCTTTATCCGCACAATTGTGGTGTTACTCGTTACAGCGGGTATCATTAGCGCCCGCAATGAATGGCAACTGCCACAACATATTGCGGCAAAACCTCTCACCTTTTTAATTCTTTCTGGTGTTGCTACGGGCCTATCTTGGCTTTGTTATTATCGTGCGTTGCAAATGGCGCCCGCCTCTTGGGTTGCCCCTATAGATAAACTCAGTGTCGTGATTGCCATTATTTTAGGCGTGGTATTGTTAGGCGAACCTTTAAGTATGAAATTAGTTATGGGAAGTCTATTAATTCTCTCAGGCGTTTTAGTCTTAGCCTTATAGATTGAGAAATTAGCCCTTTTTCGCTACAATACGCCACTATTTTTATTCAAGCAGAAAACTATGTCTGAAATTAAACTCATCGTGGGGCTGGGAAACCCTGGCGATAAATATGCGGAAACCCGCCACAATGCAGGTGAATGGCTGATTGAGCGTTTGGCTCGTCGCTTTAATGTTTCGCTTAATGCAGAAAATAAATTCTTCGGTTACGTAGGAAAAACGCTAATTAATGGCAAAGAAGTCCGTTTTTTAGTGCCAACGACGTTTATGAATTTAAGCGGAAAAGCCGTAGGCGCACTTGCTAATTTTTATCGCATCAAACCAGAAGAAATTTTAGTTTTACACGATGAATTAGACTTACCGCCAGGCACCGTAAAATTAAAACAAGGTGGCGGACATGGCGGACATAATGGTTTAAAAGATATCGTGGCTCAGCTTGGTAACAGCAACAATTTCTATCGTTTACGCATTGGTATTGGTCATCCTGGACACCGTGATTTAGTTTCAGGTTTTGTGCTTAACAAACCTGCGCCTGCAGAAAAAGAAGCACTCGATAAAGCGTTAGACGAAGCCACCGATTGCATCGAATTGCTTTTCAAAGAAGGCATGGTGAAAGCCACCAATCGCTTAAACAGTTTTAAAATTTAACTCAAAAGTGCGGTGAAAAAACACCATAAATTTTAACCGCACTTACGCTTACAATAAGGAAAACATCATGGGATTTAAATGTGGTATCGTTGGTTTGCCAAACGTCGGTAAATCTACCCTTTTTAATGCATTAACCAAAGCTGGTATCGAAGCAGCAAACTATCCGTTCTGTACAATCGAACCGAATACTGGCGTGGTACCAATGCCAGATCCGCGTTTAGATGCGTTAGCAGAAATTGTTAAACCTGAACGTGTTTTGCCAACCACCATGGAATTTGTGGATATCGCTGGTTTGGTTGCGGGGGCAAGTAAAGGTGAAGGCTTAGGTAATAAATTCCTAGCTAACATCCGTGAAACTGATGCAATTGGTCATGTCGTTCGTTGTTTTGAAAATGATGACATCGTGCACGTTGCAGGTAAAATCGATCCATTAAGCGATATCGAAACCATCAATACCGAATTAGCCCTTGCTGACTTAGACAGCTGTGAACGTGCAATCCAACGTTTACAAAAACGTGCAAAAGGTGGCGATAAAGACGCAAAATTTGAGCTTTCTGTGATGGAAAAAATCCTTCCTGTACTTTCTGAAGCAGGCATGATTCGTTCTGTTGCGTTAGATAAAGATGAGTTATTAGCAATTAAAAGCTATAACTTCCTTACATTAAAACCAACCATGTACATTGCGAACGTAAATGAAGACGGTTTTGAAAATAACCCGTATTTAGACAAAGTACGTGAGTTTGCAGAAAAAGAAGGCTCTGTTGTGGTGCCTGTATGTGCGGCGATCGAAGCAGAAATTGCGGAACTTGATGACGATGAAAAAATCGAATTCTTACAAGATCTTGGCATTGAAGAACCTGGCTTAAACCGTGTAATTCGTGCTGGTTATGCCTTATTAAATCTTCAAACCTACTTCACTGCGGGTGTGAAAGAAGTACGCGCATGGACGGTTTCTGTGGGTGCAACCGCCCCTAAAGCTGCAGCTGTAATCCACACAGACTTTGAAAAAGGCTTCATCCGTGCAGAAGTAATTGCTTACGATGACTTCATCCAATTCAAAGGTGAAAACGGAGCAAAAGAAGCAGGTAAATGGCGCTTAGAAGGTAAAGACTACATCGTCCAAGATGGTGATGTTATGCACTTCCGCTTTAACGTATAGAAACGCTTTAGACCGCATGATTATGCGGTCTTTTTGTATTTATAAAAGGAAAAAACAATGTCGGATAAATTAAATCAACTCATCGAATTGTTAAAACTAGAAAAAATTGATGATCTTATCTTTCGTGGTGCAAGTGAAGACTTAGGTTTTCGCCAAGTGTTTGGTGGCCAAGTCGTGGCACAATCGCTTTCTGCCGCGATGCAAGTTGCCCCTCCTGAGCGTGTACTCCACTCTTGTCATGCTTACTTTTTAGCACCTGGCGACAGTCAATACCCGATTATTTACGATGTAGAAACCTTACGTGAAGGGCGCAACTTCTCTGCATTACGCGTAAAAGCCATTCAGCATAAAAATGTGATTTGTCACGTCACCGCGTCATTTCAAGTACCTGAAGAAGGCTTTGACCATCAATCCGTTATGCCGCAAGTGCCGGGGCCAGAACAATGTATTGATGAGCACGAAATCATGTTAAAAGTGGCGCAGACTTTGCCCGAAAGCTTAAGTGAAAAATTTGCTCAAGAGCGACCATTTCAGATTCATAGCCGATATTTGAACAATCCATTTGATGGTCGTGAACTCCCACCCGAACAATATGCTTGGTTTAAAACCAATGGCGAAGCGCCATTAGATTTGCAGACACAACAATGTCTCTTGGCCTATTTTTCTGATTTCCACTGTATTTTGACCGCACTTCACCCACATGGGAAAGGCTTTTTACAGAAAGGGATGAAAGTAGCCACGATCGACCACAGCATTTGGTTCCACCGCCCTTTCAATTTAAATAATTGGCACTTACATGCCATTGAAAGTAACAATGCTTTTGCAGGGCGTGGTTTAGCGAGAGGACAAATTTTTGCTGCAGATGGCACATTAATTGCCACCACACAGCAGGAAGGTTTAATTCGTTATCAAGAATAACCACACGTTAAAACAAGGTGCAGACTACCCTTCGTAACCAATATCTTCGAAAGTTGGATTTTCTGCACCTTGTTTGGCTAATTCATCACAAATTTCATTTTCACGATGGCCTGAATGGCCTTTCACCCACTGCCAATTAATGTTATGGGTTTGAATTGCCTGATCTAATGCAATCCATAAATCTTGGTTTTTTACCGCTTTGCCCGTACTCGCTTTCCAATTGTTTTTCTTCCAATTGTAAATCCATTGTGTGATGCCATTTTTCATATATTGACTATCGCTATAAAGTGTCACATGGCAAGGCTCTTTTAAGCTATTTAAAGCCTCAATCACTGCTCGTAATTCCATGCGATTATTAGTGGTTTTGAAATACCCTTTTGAAATATGTTTTTCATGCTGTTTATAGCGCAGGACAATCCCTATGCCACCGGCTCCCGGATTGCCGAGGCAAGATCCATCCGTAAAAATTTCAATCTGTTTTTGCATAACTAATTCGAGCTTGTGTAAAATAGGCAGTATTTTAAAGGAAACAGATAGGTAGAACAATGATAAATCCGGATCGCCAGATTGTACTGGATACTGAAACCACTGGTATGAACCAAATTGGTGCGCATTACGAAGGACATTGCATTATTGAAATTGGCGCAGTGGAAATGATCAACCGTAAATATACGGGCAATAATTTTCACATTTATATTAAGCCGGATCGTTTGGTTGATCCTGATGCCATTAAAGTTCACGGTATTACGGATGAAATGCTGGCAGATAAACCGGATTTCAAAACGATTGCACAAGACTTTATTGAATACATTCGTGGTGCCGAACTGCTGATTCACAACGCCCCCTTCGACGTGGGCTTTATGGACTATGAATTCCGTAAACTTGGGTTAGATATCAAAACGACCGACATTTGCCTGGTCACCGATACGTTGCAAATGGCGCGCCAAATGTATCCTGGAAAACGTAATAGCTTAGATGCGTTGTGTGATCGTTTAGGTATTGATAACAGCAAACGAACACTCCACGGCGCGTTACTGGATGCGGAGATTTTGGCCGACGTTTATTTGTCTATGACGGGCGGTCAAACCAGTCTATTTGATGAAGATCATGCGGATAGTTCAATTATCCAAGCTGGTGCTAATATGCAAGATCTTCAAAGTGCGGTCAATTTTTCGCAAAATTTAAAAGTGTTACAACCCACTGATGATGAAATCCAAGCCCATTTGGATTTCCTTAAATTGGTCAATAAAAAAAGCGATGGCAAATGTTTTTGGTCGATTCGTACGGGGGATGAAACCTCACATTAATCGGTTATCTATTAATCAGATAAACATAAAAAAGAAAAAAAAGATTGACGCTTTTAACGTTCATCATTATTATACCCAGCACTTAGCGGAGTGGTAGTTCAGCTGGTTAGAATACCTGCCTGTCACGCAGGGGGTCGCGGGTTCGAGTCCCGTCCATTCCGCCAATTTAAAACTTGTCTTAATATACTCACGGAGTGGTAGTTCAGCTGGTTAGAATACCTGCCTGTCACGCAGGGGGTCGCGGGTTCGAGTCCCGTCCATTCCGCCAATTAAGCCGAGATAATGAAGCACCAAAAGGTGCTTTTTTTATGCCCGAATTTTACCTGCCAGCCAACATTCGCTATAATTAACCAAATTTACACTTTACAGAGATATTTTTATGACAACTCCTGTCGTTGCCTTAGTGGGTCGCCCAAATGTAGGTAAATCCACCCTATTCAACCGTTTAACCCGTACTCGCGATGCGCTTGTTGCTGACTTCCCTGGTTTAACCCGAGATCGTAAATACGGTCATGCCAATATTTCTGGCTATGATTTCATTGTGATCGATACCGGCGGTATTGATGGCACTGAAGAAGGCGTTGAAGAAAAAATGGCGGAACAATCCTTATTAGCCATTGAAGAAGCCGATGTCGTGCTTTTCTTAGTGGATGCGCGTGCAGGTTTAACGGCTGCAGACATTGGCATTGCCAACTACTTACGCCAACGTACTAATAAAACAACCGTCGTGGTGGCAAACAAAACTGATGGTATTGATGCAGATTCACACTGTGCAGAATTCTATCAATTAGGCTTAGGTGAAATTGAACAAATTGCCGCATCACAAGGCCGTGGTGTGACCCAGTTGATGGAGCAAGTACTTGCCCCTTTAGCGGAAAAATTACAAGAAAACGAAGCAGAAAATGACCGCACTTCTGATGAAGAAGAAAAAGATGAATGGGATCACGAATTTGACTTCGATTCAGAAGAAGATACGTCGTTAATTGATGAGGCATTAGACGAAGAGCTTGAAGAAGAACAAGCTAAAAATATCAAAATTGCGATTGTAGGCCGTCCAAACGTTGGTAAATCGACATTAACCAATCGTATTTTAGGTGAAGATCGCGTGGTGGTTTACGATATGCCAGGTACAACACGCGACAGTATCTATATTCCAATGGAACGTGATGGACAACAATACACCTTAATTGACACAGCTGGTGTGCGTAAACGTGGTAAAGTGCATTTAGCCGTTGAGAAATTCTCTGTCATCAAAACATTACAAGCGATTCAAGATGCAAACGTGGTATTACTCACAATTGATGCGCGTGAAAATATTTCAGACCAAGATCTCTCTCTACTTGGCTTTATCTTAAATGCAGGTCGCTCGCTCGTGATCGTCGTAAATAAATGGGATGGCTTAGATCAAGATGTGAAAGATCGCGTCAAATCCGAATTAGATCGCCGTCTTGATTTCATCGACTTTGCCCGTGTGCATTTTATTTCTGCTTTACACGGCAGTGGCGTGGGGAATCTTTTTGATTCGATTAAAGAAGCTTATGCTTGTGCGACGCAAAAAATGACGACTTCCCTTCTCACCCGCATTTTACAAATGGCAACGGATGAGCATCAACCACCAATGATTGGCGGTCGTCGTATTAAATTAAAATACGCTCACCCTGGTGGCTATAATCCACCAATTATCGTGGTGCATGGTAACCAAATGGATAAATTACCGGATTCATACAAACGTTATTTATCTAATTATTATCGTAAGAGTTTGAAAATTATTGGTTCGCCAATCCGCTTGCTATTCCAAGAAGGTTCAAACCCATTCGCAGGTAGAAAAAATAAACTCACACCAAACCAATTACGTAAACGTAAACGCTTGATGAAGTTTATCAAAAAAGCGAAACGCTAATCTTAACAAACAAAGAGCGGTCAAAAATCACTGTGAATTTTGACCGCTCTTTTTATTGAAAAATAAATTATTCGGAAAGCTATGAAATCAAAGAAAAGCGTATCAAGAACTTGTGCAGATTGCCCCTCTCTGAATTTCTTTTCTTTACCCCA
>CABSXY010000011.1 GCA_902481695.1 uncultured Haemophilus sp.
GACAATTTGTGCGATTACCTTTATTGCCTCTGCCATTGCGATGTTTGTTCGACAAGAAATTTCTAAACGTCATTACAATCCACTCATTGTTTTTGCCATTACCGCTTTTGTTGCCTCACTGATTTCTGGTATGAGTTTGAAATATAGTTTAGGCAATGATCCTCATATCGCATTAGCTTCTAGCGTTTTATTACTTGTCCCAGGATTCCCATTAATTAATTCACTTGCAGATATTTTAAAAGGGTATGTCAATATGGGAATAGGACGATGGACTATCGCCACGGTTCTCACTTTTGGTGCTTGTTTAGGCATCGTTTTTGCATTAAACCTTTTAAATATTGTTTCTTGGGTGGGGTAATAAGATGTTTTTACTGAATTTACTCGACGATATGCTTTTTGCAGCCATTCCAGCAGTAGGATTTGCCTTAGTATTTAATGTTCCGCCTAAAGCCTTAAAGTATTGTGCTATTTTAGGCGCGCTTGGGCATGTCACGAGAACGTTATTATTACACTTTGGTGTCCCGATTGTTTTTGCTACGTTTTTCGCCACTTGTGTGATTGGTTTTATTGGTGTGCATTTATCTCATCGTTATTTAGCCCATCCAAAAGTCTTTACCGTTGCGGCAATTATTCCAATGATTCCAGGTGTTCATGCTTATAAAGCCATGATTGCTATCGTACAAATTCATCATTATGGATTTTCCGATAAATTATTTGAGCAAATGATTAGTTCTTTTATCAATACCAGTTTTATTTTAGGTGCTCTTGTTTTTGGTTTAGCCTTGCCAGGATTATTGTTTTATAGACAAAGGCCCGTTGTGTAGAAAAAAAGTATTTTGATTATAACGTTAATAAGTTTAAATTAAGGGCGTGTGTAATACGCCCTTATTTTTTGTAATTGAATCATTAACCCATCTATTCCTTTGATCTCTAAATTTTGCGGGTATTTTTCTTGAATAGTTGAGTAAATAACTATATTATTCACTCCCTATTATATTTAACAAACATATTATTTTGAAATAATTTGATTATCTTTTGGGGAATTTAATGTATGAAAATTTTAAATAAAGCGTTTCTTTCGGTGATGACATTAGCGTTAACTGGGTGTGGGACCTTAATGACTTTAGATCAACCAGAGGCTTATAGTGGTGTTCAAGAAGATGTTTCTCGTCTTACCTTTTCTAAAACCGCTCCAGCAGGAGATGTTGGTGAGGCCTTTGGTACAATTCTTTTGTATCCATTTATCATCATTGACGTTCCGTTAAGTTTCGTGGGTGATACCTTAATGTTACCTGTTAAAGGCATTCAAAAATTATCACAAGATTAATTTCAAATAAAGAGCGGTTAGATTTCACAATGTTTTTATAAAAAAGTAGAAATTTAACCGCTCTTAAAATAGAAGGAATACAAATGCTTAATCTTATTGTCACTATCATTGCAACTATTTTTGCTGCAAATGCATTAAACTCACTTCCTGAATTATCACAAAAACAGACAGGTGATGTAATATCAATGACACAGGAACAACGTCTTGAAAAAGCAAAAGCACTAACCGTATTAAATCTACAAACTCATCTTATCCCTGTGAAATCACATGAGACTCTAACAAACTTGGTGATGATTGAACAGATACCTATGACCCAAGCCCAGCGCGCTGAAAAAGCGAAAACCTTTTATGAAGAAGGTTATGATTATTTCTACGGTATTACGCGCCCCGTGAATCGTGCGAAAGCGGTAGGGTATTTTCTTGAAGCTGGAAAGTTAGAGAATGCGGATGCTTTATTTTTCCTATCTATTCATCAACAAAATAATGACAATTTAAAGGAAGCTACTCAAGCAGCGAAAAGATCGCTTGAGTTGGGGAATGGAGCTGCCAAAATTATATTAGGTAAACTTCAAAAAGATGAAAAATTGAGGAAAGAAGGTAATACACTTGAATTAGAAAATGAAGTTACCAAAATTAAAGTAGGTGAAACTCAAGAATATGAAACATTGATGAAAGAGGGTTTCAATGCACTTAAAAAGAAAGTGGATTCTGGCGATATGCATTATGTGGATTCTTTAGGCTATGCTTATGAATTTGGAATCGGCACTCCTTTTAGTATTAAAGAAGCGATGAAATACTATGAAATGGCAGCAAGACAAAATAATTCGATAGGGATGACGAATCTTGCCGATCTTTATATTCAAGAAAATAAATTGAAAAAAGCGAAGCCTTTATTAGTTAAAGCCGCAGAAAAAGAATCTGGCTATGCACAGTATTTACTCGCAATGAATTTTTTTGATCTTTATTCTGAGAATAACAAAGAAGCATTATTTTGGTTAGAAAGGGCAGCGAGCAATGATGAGCCACATGCACTTTATCAATTAGGTTTGTATTATGCAGAAAAAGCTGATTTAGCTAAATCCATTCAATACTATCAACGCGCCGCAGAGCTTAATTATGGAGATGCGCTTCTTGAGTTATATTATATCTATGGCGAAGGTATTGGTGTTGAGCAAGATGATGATAAAGCGCTATTTTTCCTTAAGAAGGTTGCAGAATTAGGGAGCCAAGAGGCGATTGAGGAGTTAGCCGCTATGGCATTGAGTGGGCAAGGCAATATGGATGCTAAAGAAGCAGAGTATTGGATTAAAAAAGCAGGCTATACGGAAGAGATGCTTAAAGAGTTAGATAAGCTACAAGAAAAAAGTTTAGAGATGTTTGAAAAAATGCAGAAAGAGAATCAGTAAAAGCTATAGATATACATATAAAAAAACAAAATAAAAACCTGCTGAAAAGCAGGTTTTTATTTTATATGAATGCCAAATTAAGCATGGCAAGTTTGGCAAGCGGCTTGGAACATCCAAACAAGTTTTTCTTGTTCTTTGATGTAGTCGCTCATTTGAGAAGCCGTACCTTCATCATCAGACTCACCCGCTAATTCAAGGATTTCACGTTGTTGTTCAAGTAATACTTTTAATCCTTCTAATGTGCCTTTTAAGCAAGATTGCGCATCACTTACCCCTAACTCTTCTTTAATACGTGAGTGTTGGAAGTATTGTGAATAACCGTTATGCGGTGTGTAGCCTAAAGTTAAGATACGTTCTGCCACTTCATCTACTTTTACTACTAAATCTGTGTAGATTTCTTCAAATTTTGCGTGTAATTCAAAGAAGTTTACCCCTTTAATGTTCCAGTGGTAACCACGCACGTTGGTATAGAATACTTGATAGGTTGCTAATAATTCATTTAATTTTGCTGCTAATTTTTCAGATGCTTTTTTATCTAAACCGATTGATGTTTTTGACATAGTATTTTCCTCTTTATTGTTGATTAAAATATTGTTCCCTTGCTTGGGAAGTGCGGTCATTATAAGCATCATTTTTTATTATAGCTATTTCATATTATCTAGTGATTCAATAGTTAAAATCTATCTATAATAAATTATGCATAGTTAAAAACTTTTATTTTGAGTTGCGAAAAAAACTCTGTGAAGTAGATCACACATTCAATATTTCCCCTTTGACAGAATGAAGCGAAGATGATTATGATTGATGTAAATCATTTTATTCTAAGATTTGATTGCTTTACTTCATTTTCGAATGAAATGTTTGGCTAGGTTTAAAAACCAAAAATATGATTTTATTACTCATCAGGAGTTTAGTATGACAAAGCATTTTTCCTTTGAAACTAATGAATCTCGTCGTCATTTTATGAAACTTATGGCTGGCGTGGGGGCAGGTCTTGCATTTAGTGGTACATTAGGCACATTTGCACCAAAAGCCTTTGCTGCAGAAATTAAAGGTAAAACTATTGAAGCGGGGATTGCTTATCCGCTTTCCACCGGTTTTGACCCAATGACATCAAGTGGTGCATCACCTTATGCAGCAAACTTGCACATTTTTGAAGGTTTGGTGGATTTGCATCCTGCAACTCGTGAACCTTATCTTGCTTTAGCAGGAAAAGAGCCAGAACAAGTTGATGAAACAACCTGGCGCATTACTTTACGTGAAGGCGCAACCTTCCATGATGGCGCACCAGTCACCACTGAAGACGTTGTGTATTCTTTCAATCGTATTATAGATCCTGCCAATAAATCATTATTTGTGATGTTTATTGATTTCATTGAAAGTGTGAAAGCTGTGGATGATAAAGTGGTGGAATTCAAATTGAAATATCCATTTGCTTTATTTGCTAATCGCTTAACTTGCGTGAAAATTGTACCGAAACATGTGATCGATAAAGTCGGTCAATCTGCATTTGATGCGCACCCAGTTGGTTCTGGTCCATTCAAATTTGTTTCAGCAGTGAAAGATGACAAAATCGTCTTTGAAGCGTATGAACCTTACAATGGTAAATATCCAGCGCAAGTTGAAAAAATGTCTTGGTTATTACTTTCTGATGCCGCAGCTCGTGTAACTGCACAAGAGTCTAAACGTACTCAAGCAATGGAAAGCGTGCCTTATTTAGACATTAGTCGCTTGAAAAACAAAAAACAACAAGTGCAATCTGTTCAATCTTTCGGCTTGTTATTCTTAATGTTTAACTGTGAGAAAGCGCCGTTTAACAATCCAAAAGTACGTCAAGCGTTACACTATGGTTTAAACACTGACAAACTTGTTGATATTGTATTTGATGGTAATGCAGAAGCTGCAACATCATACTTACAAACGACTCACCCAGATTATATTAAGGCATCAACTCAATATCCTTATGATCCGGAAAAAGCAGCGGCATTATTAAAAGAAGCAGGTGTAACTGAGCTTAAATTTGAATTGCTCGCAACCGACCATGACTGGGTGAAAGAATCTGCACCATTAATTTTAGAGTCTTGGAACAAGATTCCAGGTGTGAAAGTGACGTTACAACACTTACAATCAGGTGCGTTATACAGCAACAACGTGGATCCAGGTGTATATGAAGTGGCAATCGCTCCAGGTGACCCGTCAGTGTTCGGTAACGACTTAGACTTGCTTTTAAGCTGGTGGTATCGTGGTGATGTATGGCCGAAACGTCGTTTCCGCTGGAGTAACACTCCTGAATTTGCGAAAGTGACTGAATTACTCAATGCAGCAGTGAGAGCAAAAGATCACGCTGAAGCAAAAAAATCATGGGAAGAAGCGATTAACATTATTGCGGCTGAAGTACCACTTTATCCGATTGTTCATCGTAAACTTCCTTCTGCATGGGATGATAGCAGCCTTGAAGGCTATCAACCATTGGCAACAACCGGTTTATCTTTCCTCGGTGTGGGCCGTAAATAAAAGCACTTTTTAATTTAATGTTTTGGCTGTTGAGCAATCAACAGCCTTTTTTCTTTCTTTTTAACACCAAAGTGCGGTCATTTTTCTCTCTATTTTTTAATCATTTTTTCTCTCAATTTAATTTCAAAAAAATCTTTGTGAAGCCGATCACAGATTTGAATTTTGCTCTATGTACTTGGATTGACAGGGCTTGGGCTGAACATTATGATTACTGTAATTCATTTTGTTTTTGAATTTGATTGTTTTGCTTCATTTTTTGAAGCTAACGAATTTCTCAAGCTAGAATAGGAGAAGTCAGATGGAAATGATACTTCGGTTATTGTTACGCCGATTGATGGCCTTGCCAGTCATGATTCTTGGTGTAACAGCACTCGTTTTTGTGGTGCTTCAATTCACACCAGGTGATCCTGCTACGGTGGCATTGGGCGAAAGTGCGAGCGAAGCGGCAAAACAACTTTACCGCGAATCACACGGCTTAAATGATCCACTCTTTGTTCAATATTTTCGTTTCTTAGGTAATTTACTTGTATTGGATTTTGGTGTGACTATGCCACCAGAATTACCCATCAGTAGTATGTTAGCGAAATCTTTCCCAATCACTTTACAGCTTACCTTAATTGGTGTGGTGTTTGCGGCAGTCGTCTCTTTCTCATTAGGTGTACTAGCAGCACTTTATCGTGATAGCTGGGTAGACCAAGTGATTCGTTTAATCTCTGTTGCAGCGGTTGCGACACCATCATTCTGGTTAGGTATCTTACTTATTCAATGGTTCTCTTTAGAATTAGATTGGTTGCCTTCAGGTGGTTTTGTGCCATTCAGCGAAAGCCCAATGGGGTATATCAATTCCATGATTTTGCCATCTCTTGCGCTTGCGGTGCCAGTATGTGCGTCATTAATTCGTGTGGTGCGTACAACAATGGTAGAAGAAATGGATAAAGATTATGTGAGAACCGCGATTGGTAACGGTGTGCCTTATGCAACTGTTATTCGTCACAACGTATTACGCAATGCATTAATCACGCCTGTAACAGTATTAGGCTTACGTGTAGGTTACTTACTTGGTGGTGCGGTAGTTATCGAACAAATCTTTGACTTACCGGGCATGGGTAAATTGATTTTTAACGGTATCGTCAATCACGACTTACACTTAGTACAAGGTGTGGTTCTGACAATCGCTTTTACCTTCGTTTTAGTGAATATTATCGTTGATATTCTCTATGTGTTGATTAACCCTAAAATTCGGAGTCTATAATGTTTCGTCAAGGTTTAGCAGATCGATTAGCTGCAAGCGGTGCGAGATTCCGAGCACTTTCCACCGCATCAAAAATTTCATTATTATTCTTAGTTTTCGTTGCCTTAGTGGCGGTGTTTGCCCCTTGGGTAGCAACACATGATCCATTAGAAGTGATCGCGCGTATGCGTGCTCCAAGTGCGGAATATTGGTTTGGGACTGATCGACTTGGTCGTGATATTTTCTCTCGTATTGTGTACGGAGCCCAAACGTCCTTATTTATCGGTTTAGGTGCGGTAGCTTGTGCCATTATTTTTGGTAGTGTTTTAGGTGCAACTGCAGCCACATCCGAGAAATGGGGCAATGAAATTATCATGCGCTTAATGGATATTTTAATGGCCTTCCCAGGTATCGCATTAGCGGCAGTGTTATTAGCAACCTTTGGTAACTCTGTGCCGGTTATTATTATCACCATTGCTGTGGTTTATACTCCGCAACTTGCTCGTGTGGTTCGTGCGAACGTGGTATCACAATGGGATGAAGACTATGTGCGTGCTGAACGCGTTATTGGTGGTAGCCGTACTTATATTCTTCTCAAACACGTTGTGCGCAATACTGCCGCACCGGTTTTAGTATTTGCAACCGTAATGGTAGCAGATGCCATTGTATTCGAAGCCTCACTTTCTTTCTTAGGCGCAGGTGTACAACCACCACATCCTTCATGGGGTAACATTCTTTCTGAAGGTCGTAACATCGTCTTAAACGGTGCATGGTGGGCAACAACCTTTGCAGGTGTGATGATTCTTTTAACTGTATTAGCCTTAAATATTTTGGCAGAAGGGCTTACCGATGCATTGGTGAACCCACGCTTGAAAGGCGGTAAAAAACCAGAAGGCAAATCAGATGAACGTCTCTCTACCGACGTACAAGAAGCACTTGCTGAAGGTCTTGCATTAAAACGTTACTTACTCAAATTACATGAAAAAGAAATCACCCGTACGAATCGTATGCAATTAAATCCAAATGCAAAACCGATTTTACAAGTGAAAAACTTATCAATTCGTTTCCCGAATCGTTATGGTGAAATTCCATTGGTTGATAACATCAGCTTCACCGTAAATGAAGGCGAAACCATGGGGTTAGTAGGTGAGTCTGGTTGTGGTAAATCCATTACAGCATTCTCTATCATGGGCTTGTTACCAAAAACAGCAAAAATCACTGGGGAAGTGCTTTTCACCGACCGCAGTGGCAAACAACATAGCTTACTTAATTCTAACAATTTAAGTGAATTGCGTGGTTCTGAAATTGCGATGATTTACCAAGACTCTTTAAGTGCATTAAACCCATCAATGCGTATTAAAGATCAAATGGCCCAGCTCATTAAACGTGGTAGCCATCATACCGCAGAAAAATTGTTGGAATGGGTACACCTTGATCCTGAAAAAGTATTGAACCGTTATCCGCATGAACTTTCTGGTGGTCAACGTCAACGTGTGGTGATTGCAATGGCATTAACTCGTGAACCGAAATTATTAATTGCCGATGAACCAACAACCGCATTAGACGTAACCGTTCAAGCAGAAGTGGTGAAATTATTGAATGAATTACGTGAAAAACTGGGTTTTGCGATGGTATTTGTCAGCCACGATTTAGCATTAGTTGCACAGTTAGCTCACCACATTACGGTAATGTATGCAGGCCAAGTGGTTGAAATGGCGCCAACATCCTTATTGCTTGCCAATCCAACTCACGAATATACACGTGGCTTATTGGGCTCTGTACTTTCAACTGAAGTCCGTGCGAAACGTTTATATCAAATTCCTGGCAGCGTACCATCACCTTACGATTTTGCTGTGGGAGACCGTTTTGCAAGTCGTTCATTGCGACCAGATGCAAATCCGGATCAAAAATTGATATTAACCGCCGTGGAAGGCGAGCCGTCTCACTTGTGGGCTTCTCATTTAGCTGAGTCTGTAACGGAAGCGAAAGGAGCATAATATGAGCAGTAGTATTAAAGTCATTAAAGAACAAAACATCATCGATTTAGAAAATATCGTGGTGCAATTTCCTTCTCGCGACGGTTCGTTGTTTGGACGTAAAAAATTCACTGCGGTGAACAATGTGAGTCTTGGCATTAAAGCGGGGGAAACCATTGGTTTAGTAGGTGAGTCTGGTTGCGGGAAATCTACCTTAGCGAATGTGATCATTGGACTTCTTAAACCAACATCAGGTTTAGTGAAATTCAACGGTTTACAAATGCAATATGGCAGCTCAGAAGCGAGAAAACAATTCGGTCGCCAAGTGTCGGTCATTTTCCAAGACCCTGCAACAGCACTGAATCCTCGTATGAAAGTGTTGGATATTTTGCGTGACCCAATGGATATTCACAATGTGTTACAACCTCATGAACGGGAAAAACGTGTGTATGACTTACTTTCTCGCGTCGGTTTACCTCGTTCTGCGGCACAAGTTGAACCAACCCGTTTATCGGGTGGACAAAAACAACGTGTGGCGATTGCACGTGCTTTAGCGCTGAATCCTAAACTGATTGTTGCGGATGAACCGACTTCTGCGCTAGACGTATCTGTTCGTGCTCAGGTGTTAAACTTATTGGCTGACTTGAAAAAAGAACTCAATCTTGCCATGGTGTTTATCTCTCACGATATCCAAACCGTACGCCAAGTATCTGACCGTATTGTCGTGATGTACGGTGGTCAAATTTTGGAAACCGGTAGCACTGAAGATATTTTCAACCATCCAACAGTGGATTACACAAGAAAATTACTTGGTGTTGCACCATCGTTGTTATAAAACGAATGAATAAAACACTTTAATTTATGACCGCACTTTAAAAGTGCGGTTATTTTTTTGCTATTTTTTGTTTTAAGGTGTTGATAAATTTTATAAACATATTCCGAAAGCCTTTTAGAGTTTAGGTTTTTTCTCAAATAGCGTAGAATAGGCATATAAAAATAAGGAGATTTAACATGCAACAAAAAATTCAACAAGCATTAGCCGATTCGCCACTTTCAAATGCAATTCTTTCTGCATTAGAAGAACAAGAGTGGAAAGGGTTTTTACCGGCAGAAAAAGTGCGGTCAATTTGTGATGAATTTAAGCTTACGCCTGTTCAATTAGGTTTGGCGCTTTTGCCCGTAGCAGCTTGTTATAGCCACACGCCCATTTCAGAATTTCATGTTGGCGCTATTGCGATTGGTGAAAGTGGTGATTTTTACTTTGGTGCGAATCAAGAGTTTCAGGGGGGCAGCATGGCTCAAACCATCCATGCTGAACAAAGTGCGATTAGCCATGCATGGTTACGTAATGAACCTCGCATCACGGATATCGTAGTGAATTACACACCTTGTGGTCACTGTCGTCAATTTATGAATGAGCTTTATCAAGCGAAAGATTTGAAGATTCATTTGCCACATAGTCAAAATAATCCACTTCCTCAATATTTACCCGATAGCTTTGGCCCGAAAGATTTAGGCGTTGATTTGCTTCTATTAAACAAAGAAGAACAAGGTTTTACATTGACGACAGAAGATGAAGTGGCAAATAAAGCGATTTTAGGGGCAAACCGAGCACATTCACCTTATTCTAAAAGCCCTCATGGTGTAGGCATTTTATTTAAAAATGGTGAAATGATTTGTGGTCGATATGCAGAAAATGCGGCATTTAACCCAAGTTTACCGGCTATGCAAACGGCGATTAATTTTGCTTACTTAAATCAATTGGATGTATCGAAAATTGAGCGAGTGGTATTTGCAGAGAAACCGTTGCGTTTAAGTCACCGCAAGATGGCAGAGCAGTTATTGAAGGGCCTCTGCAAGGTGAAAATGGAATATATTAGCCTGTAAGTGCGGTCAAAAATAAATTAGTTTTTGAACTAAAAGAAAAGGCGAACAGAGATAAGCTCTCATGTTCGCCTTTCTTTTTACTGATTTTATGCTAATTCAGCACGTAATTTTTTCGTGACATCAACCATCACTTTTAATGCCGCAATTGTTTCTGGCCAACCGCGCGTTTTTAATCCACAGTCTGGGTTCACCCATAAACGTTCTTTCGGCACCACTTGTAATGCTTTGCGAAGAAGATGTTCAATTTCTTCTGCTGCAGGTACGCGTGGACTATGAATGTCATATACACCTGGGCCAATATCATTCGGGTATTTGAAATCACCAAATGCGGTGAGTAATTCCATGTCAGAACGCGAGGTTTCGATAGTAATGACATCGGCATCTAAGGCTGCAATAGCCGGTAGAATGTCGTTAAATTCGGAATAACACATGTGCGTATGAATTTGGGTATCATCTTGGCAACCCATTGAGCTTAAACGGAAGGCTTCGCCCGCCCATTTCAAATAAGCATCCCAATCTGCACGTTTTAACGGTAAACCTTCACGAATAGCTGGCTCATCAATTTGAATCACTTTAATGCCTGCTTTTTCTAAATCTAATACTTCATCAGAAAGCGCTACCGCAATTTGTTTACAGACCGTTTCACGAGAAATATCGTTACGCACGAAAGACCATTGTAAGATCGTGACTGGACCAGTCAGCATGCCTTTCATCACTTTATTGGTAAGGCTTTGGGCATATTGTGACCAACATACCGTCATTGGTTCTGGACGAGTGACATCACCGTAAATCACCGGCGGTTTCACGCAACGTGAACCGTAACTTTGTACCCAACCAAATTTGGTAAAAGCAAAACCATTGAGTAATTCACCGAAGTATTCCACCATGTCGTTACGTTCTGCTTCGCCATGTACCAATACATCTAAATCTAATTTTTCTTGCTCACGTACGACTAACTCGATTTCTTTTTTCATTGCAGCTTCGTAATCAGCTAAGCTGAGTTCGCCTTTTTTGAAGGCGGCACGTGCATGACGAATGGCTGTCGTTTGTGGGAAAGAACCAATATTCGTGGTTGGCAGAAGTGGTAAATTTAACCACGCATTTTGTAATTTAATGCGTTCCGCAAATGGCGATTTACGTTGGTCGGCATTTTCCGGTAAGTTTGCTAAACGTTCTGCCACACAAGTGCGGTGGATTTCACGCGAGTTTTTTCGTGCATCCGCAGCGGCTTGAGAGGCAGCTAATTCAGCTTGAACTGCTTCACGCCCTTGCTCAAGTGCGGTTTTAATAATGCGTAATTCTTGAATTTTTTGTAATGTAAAAGCCAACCATTGATAAAGCTCAGGCTTATTTGTTTGGAGTTGCGTTTCAACTTCTAAATCATAAGGTGTATGGAGAAGAGAGCAGCTTGGCGCAATCCATAAACGATCACCTAATTTCGCTTTTAATGGCTCAACCACATCTAACACTTGATTCAAGTTTGCACGCCAAATATTACGGCCATCAATGATGCCCACAGATAAGATTTTGTCATAATCCGCAAAGGCAGCAAGTTGTTCTGGTGCGCGCACTAAATCGATGTGTAAACCTGCTACAGGTAAGGCTTTTAACAAATCAGCGTGTTCTGCCACAGAACCGAAATAAGTCGCAAGCAATAATTTCGCTTTCACTTGTTCAGCAAAAGTGGCGTAAACCGCTTTATAAGCAGCAATCCATTCTGCCGGTAAATCTAAGGTGAGAGCAGGTTCATCAATTTGAATGTATTCTACGCCTTCTGCCGCTAATGCATTTAAGATTTCAACATAAACTGGCACGAGTTGTGCTAATAAATCAAAGCGATTAAATGTCGCACCTTTTTCTTTACCTAACCAAAGGAAGGTGAGTGGACCAACGATTGTTGGTTTAACTTGATACCCAAGCGCTTTAGCTTCACGAATTTGTGTCACATAATGTGTTGGATTGGCTTTAAATTGTGTTTCTTTATGGAATTCGGGTACAAGATAATGGTAGTTGGTATCGAACCATTTTGTCATTTCAATCGCAAATTGGGTTTTATTACCACGCGCTAATTGGAAATATTGATCGAGTGTTAAGTTTTGGCTATCGAAACCAAAGCGAGCAGGAATTGCACCTGTTGCTACTTGTAAATCTAAAATGTGATCGTAAAGTGTGAAATCAGCCACCGCGACAAAATCAGCATTTGCCTTGGCTTGATGTTGCCAGTTTAGTTCACGTAATCTTTTTGCAATATCTAATAAATCCGCTTCCGCAATTTCGCCACGCCAGTAACGCTCTTGAGCAAATTTAAGTTCACGCTTTGCGCCTACACGCGGAAATCCAGCCAAATGAAATGTTGTCATAATTAATCCTTCTATTGTTTTGATTGGTTTAGACGTCTAAACGTCTGTTCTCTTATAGAATGCAATAGAACTTTAAATTACACAACTTCATAATTTTCAGGTTTTAGATGAATTAAATTAATAAATAAAAAGGCCGCACTTTAAGATTTCTAATAAAGGAGAAAAAAGACAAAAAAATAACCGCACTTTAAAGCGCGGTTATAGAGAATTCTGAACAGTTTAGTTGAGATTATTCAACACCAACCATTACAGAAGTTGCTTTGATAATCGCATATGCTTCTTTACCAACTGCTAAACCTAATTCTTTTACTGCATCGATAGAGATGGTAGAAGAAATTACGTTACCGTTACCGATATCAATGTGTACGATTGCGTTCACAGAACCAGTTTCGATTGATTTTACAGTACCTTTAAGTTGGTTTCTTGCGCTAATTTTCATTAAGCATTTCCTTATGTTTGAGTTAAAAAGAGTAAGTATTATATAGGTAAATATATAAGTTGAAAATACTACTTAATAGGTGATAAGCCTTTCAAGATTTGCTCGGCATTTTCTTTGCTTAACGTATAACCGTAATATTTTTTATAGAAGGCCTGCGTTTTTTCCACCATATTTAAGTCTTTAAATTGCTCTGGGTGGAAGAGTTGAGCTGCCCAAAGAATTTGTAAGGCTTCTTCTGCGCTATAGCGATCCCATGGGAACGTATCGGTTGGATTCGCATAAATACGATTATTTTTGACCGCACTTATTGATTGCCATGCCGGATCGCCTTTTATTTTATCTATCGCTGCTTGTGCTTTATTGCCGCTGCTGCCGATAACAATAACATCTGGGTTCGCTTGAATAATGCTTTCTACGGTGACGGTCACCATATTCGCTTCATCTGGTAATACGCTTTTACCGCCGGCTAATTTAATCCATTCGCCGATCATGGATTTTCCACCGTCAATCATCAATAAGTCAGAGCCTTTAGTGATATGTAACACCGTAGGGCGCTTTTCATCTTTGAGACCTTTAAGACGATTTTCCACAAATTGAATATTGTCTTCTAATTCTTTGATATAGCTTTCTGCGATTTCAGGCGCTTTATCGCCTAAGACTTCAGCAGTAATCCTTACGGTTTTCTTCAATCCATCAAAAAAACGGCGACGTCTATTCTTATATCATGTGGTGCAAGGCTTGCTCCTTTCGATATTCAGGAGCTTAGAGACTTGATGAAGGAAGATGAACTTGAGCTTGATACTCTTGGCGATAGAAAGACAGCGCTCTTTGTTATTATCTCTGATACAGATGATACCTTTAATTTTGTGGTGTCTATTATGTACTCGCAGTTATTTAACTTGCTTTGTGATAAGGCGGATGATGAATATGGAGAACGATTACCTGTTCATGTAAGGTGCTTGCTTGATGAGTTTGCAAACATTGGCTTAATTCCGAAGTTCGAGAAGTTAATAGCGACAATCCGTTCAAGAGAGATTTCGGCAAGCATTATTTTGCAAGCACAATCTCAGTTAAAGGCAATTTACAAGGATAATGCAGATACCATTGTAGGTAACTGTGATAGTACCTTGTTTCTTGGTGGAAAGGAAAAGACCACACTTAAAGAACTATCTGAAACACTGGGTAAAGAAATCATAGACCTATATAACACATCGGAAACTAGATCCAATGCCAATAGTTATGGACTGAATTATCAAAAGACAGGAAAGGAGCTGATGAGTCAGGATGAGATAACGGTTATGGATGGCAGTAAGTGTATTTTTCAGCTTCGAGGTGTCAGACCGTTTTTGTCAGACAAATTCTGATATTAAAAAGCACAAGAATTACAAGCTCTTGGAAGACTATGATAAAAAGAATGTGTTTGATATTGAAGAATACATCAGAAGAAAAGGCAAAGTTAAGATGAATAGAAATACAGTAATTACAAGATTGTAATATTTTCTGTTATAGCTTTATGATATATTGTATAATAGAACAAATTTGAATTTGTGAGGACGCAAAAATGGTTTTTGAAAAAATTGATAAAAATAGTTGGAAACGAAATGAGTATTTTGAACATTACTTTACGAATATACCTTGCACATACAGCATAACCGTTAAAGTGGATATTACACAAATAAAGAAAAAGCGAATGAAGCTATATCCCGCAATGCTTTATTATCTTACAACGATTGTAAACCGCCATTCAGAGTTTAGAACGGCAATTAATCAGGAGGGTGAACTGGGAATATATGACGAGATGATACCCAGCTATACCATATTCCATGAGGACACAGAGACATTTTCCAGCCTTTGGACACCATACATACCAGATTTTGAAGCATTTTCTATGGCGTATGCGAATGATATGCAACGGTATGGAAGCAATTATGGAATGATAGGAAAACCAGATGTACCCGAAAATGTTTTTAATGTATCGATGATACCATGGTCAACCTTCGATGGCTTTAATCTGAATTTGCAGAAAGGATATGATTATTTGATTCCTATTTTTACGATGGGGAAATATTACAGAGATGATGAAAAAATCATACTTCCTCTCGCCATCCAAGTGCATCATGCAGTGTGTGATGGATTTCATATCTGCCGGTTTGTCAATGAACTGCAAGAATTGATAAATAATTAAATCCCAGTTTGTCGAACTGAATATAAGATAATTAAAGGCGATAGAAAAGCAACATCTATCGTCTTTTTTAATGCCTATTTTCAATTTATATTGCGATCAATAAATAGGAAAAACTCTCAGAGAAGCTAACTAGTATTTCAAATGCCGCTCACGAGGTAAACGAAGATTAAAAATAATGTTGTTTGGCACATCACTGACATTATTGTCAATCAGACTTTGCACTACATCCTCAAGCGGAATCGCAAAACGCCCCCAAGAGAGCGAACATAAAATGAGCCCAATAAGCAAGCACAGTAAAAGGGGAAAGGTAAGGGAGGATTTGTTCATACACTCAAAATTCGTTGTTTTATAAGTATATAGCGATTATGTTTTTTTTGTATATAGCGAAATTTAGGTAAAAAAATAACCGCACTTTATCGTGCGGTTACGTTATTTTATAAGCATTTAGCTGGTTTTGGCAGACCCGCCAATTTGGTTGCTTGCTTAGCTGGTCCGTCAGGGAAGAGTCGTTGCAAATAGCGGCTATTACCTTTGTCGACACCTAATTTTTCTGACATTGCTTTTACTAGCATCCGAATTGCAGGGGAGGTGTTATATTCTTGGTAAAAATCACGCACAAAATAAATTACTTCCCAGTGAGCTTCGGTCAGTTCTACACCTTCTAGCTGAGCGATGTGTTTTGCTACATCCTCATTCCAATCAGCAATATTAAGTAAATAGCCAAAGACATCGGTTTCGATTTGTTTTCCTTGCACAGTAATCATATTAATTCACTTCTTTAAAGCTGATCATTTCATTATCAGAGTAGTCAGACGCATCTTCATCATCAAATTTCATTGGTTCGATACGTTCTTCATCAAATGCAGTATCCCCTTCAATGCCATCAAGTGATTGACCATGTTTAATGCCTTTGAAATCGAAGAGTTTTGGGTCACATAAGTGTGACAACGTAATATTTTGCATCGCACTAAACATGGTTTCCAAACGTCCAGGATATTGACGATCCCAGGTATTCAGCATTTCTTTCACTACTTGACGTTGTAAATTAGGTTGAGAACCACATAAATTACAAGGGATAATTGGGAATTCTTTGGCTACGGCATACTTTTCAATATCTTTTTCTTTACAATAAGCCAATGGACGAATCACAATTTGCTTACCGTCATCTGAAATTAATTTCGGTGGCATCGATTTTAGTTTCCCACCGTAGAACATATTCAGAAACAGGGTAGCCAACATATCATCACGATGGTGCCCAAGTGCAATTTTTGTTGCACCAAGTTCGGTTGCTGTACGGTATAAAATACCACGACGTAGGCGAGAGCAGAGAGAACACGTTGTTTTACCTTCTGGAATTTTCTCTTTTACAATACCATAAGTATTTTCTTCAACGATTTTATAATCCACACCAATACTTTGCAGATATTCAGGTAAAACATGCTCAGGGAAACCTGGCTGTTTTTGGTCTAAATTGACGGCTACGATATCAAACTTAATCGGAGCGCTTTGTTGTAAATTCAACAAAATATCAAGCAGTGTATAGCTGTCTTTACCACCAGAAAGACAAACCATCACTTTATCACCATCTTCAATCATGCCAAAATCAGCAATTGCGTTACCAACGTTACGACGAAGACGTTTTTGCAATTTATTGAAATTATAAGTCTGTTTTTTATCTTGGTTTTGTTCTGTCATATCAATTACTTTAGCTAATAAAGAAAGCCCTGAATTAACTTCAGAGCTTATTAAAATCAGTAGAGCCACTTGTTTTACTCGTAATGGAAAAATGAAATTGGATTTTAGGGTAATCTTGTATAACAATGGCTCTAAAAAATTTTAGGATTGAACCCGTCCGTGTATTATATCACATAAGCTAGAAGTGCCAATTGTTGGTTGATTAGATTGTTTTGACATAGTCCATATCAATATAGTTTAGTTATAGTGAATATTTAACTTTGTGAAGTATATCAAAAATTATTTCTCTATTTAGCTGTATCATTAAATAATTTAAAGTATAAGGAGAAAGATTATGGGATTCTTTTCAAGTTTATTTAAAGTAGCAGTAAAAGAAATTAAAGCAGCAAATACTTCAAAAGTAAAACAATCAAAATATGGAAAAATACTTAGTATAGAGGAAGAGCAACTAGAAAGGTTAATCCAGCAATATGAATCAGAAAGTGATTTAATTTATAAGAAACTTAAAGGTCCTTCAGGTAAAACCTATATGGTGGATGTTAGAGTTGAGACTCCAGATCAAAAGGTGTATATCGACAGGCAAGCCATGGAAGACTGTGATACATTTGAATTACCTGATTGGTATGAACGCAAAACAAGCATTAAGACAAAAGCATTAATTTTAATGTATTACACACCTGAAAGTGGCACCACTGAATATAGGGCTGTTGAAGTTCGTTGTTTTGATCTTGAGCAAAATTACTTTTATGGTTTTTGCTTTCTTAGAGAAATGTACTTAACTTTTCGCTTTGACCGAGTTTCAGAGGTCGTAGATTT
>CABSXY010000012.1 GCA_902481695.1 uncultured Haemophilus sp.
CTCCAAACTTTCTCCATAAAGAAATTGCATTAGCGGCTATTGCTAATGGTAAACATGTTTACTCTGAAAAGCCGCTAGCGCTCACAGCAGAAGATGCCAAATTAATGTATGAAGCGGCAAAGAAAGCAAATGTTAAGACCTTGGTTGGGTTTAATTATATAAAAAATCCAACTACTCAATTAGCCAGAGAAATTATTGCTAATGGTGAAATTGGAGAAGTAGTACATTTTTATGGTACTCATAATGAAGATTACTTAGCTAACGAAAATACACCATTAGATTGGCACTGTGTGAAAGAAAAAGCAGGACTAGGTGCATTGGGGGATTTAGCGGCTCATATTGTACAGATGTCTCAGTACTTATTAGGGCAGGATATTCGGGCTGTTATTGGAGACATGCAAACAGTAATTAAAAATCGCCCAAACCCTCATAATGTACAAGAGCGTTTAGCTGTAGAGAATGAAGATCAGGCGACAGCTTTGGTTCGATTTGATAATGGATGCATGGGAACGATTGAAACGTCTCGAATTGCATGTGGACGAAAAATGGGACTGAGCTATGTGATTACAGGGACAAAAGGTAGTATTTCTTATACTCAAGAAAGAATGGCTGAATTAAAGCTTTATTTACATGATGAAGATCCAGCAAGACAAGGATTTAAAACAATCCTTACTGGACCATTGCATCCGGATTACAAGAATTTTTGTGTGAGCGCAGGTCATGGTATTGGTTTTAACGATCAGAAAACGGTGGAGATCAGAGATTTAGTAAATGGTTTAGCTTCACCTGAAGGTGTTTTATATCCTGATTTTGAAGAAGGATATAAGGTGTCTCGCGTGTTAGATGCAATAGCATTATCGTATCACCAAAAACGTTGGGTAAACGTGGAAGAAATAGCGTAATTCGATGAGGGGCATTCAATTATAGTGCCCCTTATTTTTTTATTATTAATCGGAAGATTTTGCGAATAGTAAATATTTTCAACTAAAAAGTAAGATCTACTTCACACTTTCAAAAAATGACAGTTGCAGAAAATCTTCTTTTAATGATATAGATAGTGTTGGATGATTTATTCCAATTTGTGCATTGGTGAAATTTATATTCGCATACTGCGAGAGTATAGCTGTATTTCAATCTTTGTTATTCGTTTAACTGATAAAGGGAGTAGCATTATGAAAAAAACATTGCTTGCGTTACTTTTTGGTGGAGTTTTATTAACGTCTCAAGCTGTTGTCGCTAAAAATGTTGTGATTGGTGCACCAATGGTTGCCTTTTCTGATAAATGGCAAACTTATCTTCAAGATGCCATTCGTGAGTTTGATAAAGCACATGATGATGTGGAAATTAAACTTGCAGATGCGAATGGTGACCCCGCTCGTTTATTAAACGATGCAGAAACATTTATTGATCAAAAAGTTGATGCATTACTAGTGGTTCCAACAGATCCAAATATTGTTAAGGTTATTGGCAAAAAAGCGAAACGAGCCGGTATCCCTCTCATTATTATCAACCGTAAACCATTAGACGAAGATATGCAGTTCGTTACTAGTTATGTAGGATCGGATGAAATCGAAGGTGGACGTATTCAAGCTAACTTCATTGTTGATACCTTAAAAGGTAACCCTGCTGAAGCTGCTATCTTGATGGGACCTTTAGGTCAGGATGCTCAAATTAAGCGTACACAAGGTAATAAGGAAATTTTTGGTCAGCATAAAAATATTAAAATTTTTACGGAACAAGAAGGTAAATGGGATAGAGCTAAAGGCTTAGAAATTGCAGAGAACTTACTTGCGGCAAATAAAAATTTAAATGTTGTTGTTAGTAATAATGATGAAATGGCGATTGGTGCGGTATTAGCAGGTAGAAAATTAGGTCTTAAAGATGAAGATTTAATTATTGTTGGTCTTGATGCAACACCTGATGCATTAGATTATTTAGGTAAAGGATTAGATGCTACGGTATTCCAATCAGCTGCAGGACAAGGTTCTGCGGGGGCTGAAATGGCCTACCTTGCTGCAAAAGGTGAAAAAGTTCCAGCTGTGAAATGGGTACCTTTTGAACTCGTTACACCAGATAAAAAAGAGGAATATCAAGCAAGATATAAAAAATAGATTTTCTCATCTAAATAACGGAAGGGTCATAACCCTTCCGGTTAAAGCTAAAGAGATTTATTAATGGAGGGATGAACAATGTTAAAAAAAGTATGCATTTTAGTTATTAGTCTCTTTTTCGCCCCAGTTATTTTAGCCAAGTCGATAGTAGTTGGTGTTTCAATGTATAGCCTTGCAGATAAATATCCCACGTATTTGCAGGATTCCATGGATAAGTTTGTCACCTCCCAATCTAATCTTAAATTTAAATATGCCGATGCGAATGGCGATCCCGCTAAGATGTTAAATGATGTGGAAAATTTTATTGATTCAAAGGTCGATGCGTTGATTATTATGCCAACAGATCAAAAGATCGTAAAAGCCATTGGATTAAAAGCAAGAAAAGCGAAGATTCCTTTAATTGTGGTAACAGTGAAACCGAATGAAGAAGACATGCAATACGTAGCGAGCTACGTTGGTTCTGAAGAAATTAAAAGTGGTGAAATGCAGGGCAAATTTATTGTTAATTCATTGAATGGTAAACCAGCTAAAGCCATTATTTTACTTGGACCGTTGGGGTTAGAAGCTCAAATTAAACGAACAGAAGGTAATAAAAAGATCTTTGCTCAGCATCCTGAAATTAAAGTGGTCGCAGAACAAGAAGCAAAATGGGATAGAGCTAAGGGGATGGAAGTCGCAGAAAACTTGCTTTCAGCTCACCGAGATACAAATGTAATTCTAAGCAATAATGATGAAATGGCGATAGGGGCTTTATTGGCTGCAAAGAAACTTGGCTTTAAAGATGAAGACATACTCATTGTAGGAATTGATGCAACACCAGATGCTTTAGCTTATTTAGGTAACGGATTAGATGCTACCGTTTATCAATCTGCATCAGGACAAGGACGATTGAGTGCAGAAATGGCCTACAAGGCTGCGCTTGGTGAAGAAGTTCCCAAATATAACTGGATTCCTTTTGAATTGGTTACCCCAGAAATGAAGGAACAATATATCAACAAATATAAGGAGTAAATTGACCGCATTTTATAACGTTATTTCCGTATTTATTTTTACCGAGTCAAGGAGTTAAACATGACGAATAGTAATAGCTCAAATTCTCCCTATATTTTAGAAATGAGAAATGTATCGAAAACATTTCCTGGGGTTAAGGCATTAGATCAGATCAATCTCCGGGTCAAGCGTGGAAGTGTTCACGCTCTGATGGGGGAAAATGGAGCTGGTAAATCCACATTGATGAAAATTCTATATGGAATTTATATTCCTGATGAAGGTGGAGAACTTATTCTAGATGATAAACCTTTTAAACCGGGACGTCCTATTGATGCAATTCGTCGAGGTCTCACTATGGTGCCTCAGGAAATTTCTCCTGCTGCTAATTTGACGATTGCGGATAATTTTTATTTAGGTCGGGAAATAACGAAAGGTAAATTTTTCCTTAATCAAAAAGCAATGAATGAGCAAGCTTCCGCTATTTTAAAAGAACTTGGTGTGCCAATGGATGTGACAGAAAAAATGTCCGATGTATCGGTGGCAAAAGCTCAGTTGGTTGCGATTGCGACAGCCGTTTCTAATGATGCGAAGGTGATCATTATGGATGAGCCAACAACGGCATTAACTGAAAATGAAGTAGATCAACTTTATCGCATTATTGAGACGGTTAAAGCAAGAGGCATTGCGATTATCTTCATCTCTCACAAATTAGATGAAGTCTTTAGAGTGTCTGATGAGATCACGGTAATTCGCGATGGTCAATATGTGGATACGAAGCCAACAAAAGAAGTGACCAAAGAACAACTCATTTCCATGATGGTTGGCCGTGATATGTCAGAAATGTTCCAACGTGAGCGTTTTGAGTTATCTGATGAGATTGTTTTAGAAATTAAACATTTTACCCGAGAAGGAAAATATCAAGATATTAATTTTGCTGTACGTAAAGGTGAGATCTTTGGTATTGCTGGATTAGTTGGTGCAGGTCGTTCGGAAATTGTAGAAGGCTTATTTGGTTATAAACCTGCGGATAGTGGTGAGATTTATATTAAAGGCGAAAAAGCGATTATTAATAATCCGCTAGATGCCATGAAGCATAAAATTGGCTTTGTAACTGAAGACAGAAAATTGACAGGCTTGTTCCTAAATCTGAGCATTACAGACAATATGATTATGCCGGAAATGTCGCCTTATTTAGAGAATTTCCTTGTATCTGTTGCAAGAGCACAAAAAACGGCAAATGAACAAAAAACAAAACTCAAAATAAAAGCGCCAAATGTGGATGTGATTACGAATAATCTGTCTGGAGGTAACCAACAAAAAGTATTGCTTGCTCGTTGGTTATTACTAGAGCCTGAAATTTTGATTTTAGATGAACCAACAAAAGGGATTGACGTCGGAGCTAAAGCTGAGCTCTATAAGTTGATGGTTGAGTTATCAAAACAAGGTAAAACGATCATTATGATTACGTCAGATATGTTGGAGCTTTTATCAATGAGTGATCGCGTTATGGTTATGCATGAAGGGCATCAAGTTGGCATCATTCCACATACAGAATTGACTCAAGAGCGAGTACTTGAATTGGCTTCGGGTTAGTGTCTATTAATTAGAATGGTTTATTTATTAAGATTAAAAAAGTGAGAGGTTTATTATGGAAAACGTGACACTGAAGAAAATGATTAATGCGTATGGAATGGTCTTAATTTTAATTCTTCTCTTTTTGGCATTGTCTGTTTCAATAGATGGCTTTTTTTCAGCTAGAACAGTATGGAGTATTATCGAACAAGTATCCATGTTTGGTATTATTGCAATTGGCGTAACCTTCATCATCATTACCACAGGTATTGATCTATCATCAGGCTCTGTGGTGGCGCTTACAGCGGTCGTTTCTGCTTCAATTGTGACTGGTAACGATAGTGTATCATCTGCGCTACTGGCTTTTGCCGCATCAATTTTAATTGGTGCTTTATTGGGATTATTTAATGGTGGATTGACAGCGCTTGGAGGCATTCCGCCGTTTATCTCAACTTTAGGTATGATGATTATTGCACGTGGTGCTGCACAGCTTTATTCTGATGGTCGTCCAATTGATGCATCTTCAGAAGCATTTACCTGGATTGCTGATGTGAATATTTTTGGACTTCCAGGGCTGGTTTTGTTGTATATCTTAATTGTGATTGCTTCTCATATTTTACTTAGCCGTTCAACTTTTGGTCGTCATGTTTATGCAGTAGGTGGAAATCTGAATGCAGCTAAAATTTGTGGTATTAACACAAATAGAACATTAATTTGGGTTTATGTTCTAGGTGGAGCATTATCTGGATTAGCAGGCGCTTTACTCGCATCACGAACCTATGCGGGTAACCCATCTTACGGTTTAGCTTGGGAGCTTGATGCTATCGCGGCAGCCGTTATTGGTGGGGTTTCTTTAAGTGGTGGCTTCGGTACTATTCCAATGTGTGTGATTGGAGCTTTAATTATCGGTACCACCAATAAAGGCTTAAATATGTTAGGTGTGGACCCATACTGGCAGCAAATTGTTAAAGGGGCGATTATTGTAATCGCAGTATTACTTGATACCTTAAAACGTCGCAAAAAAGGGTAATGTAGACAAGTATCCATGATTTCAGAAAAGGCTACCTATGGTAGCCTTTTTATTTACATTAAGATTTAAAGCATAAAAAGAATACATGTATGCGTTTTTATTAAGAAAAGTGCGGTTAAAAAAGAGGGTGTTTTTGAAATGATGTAGTAATTATCTAAAATGCTAGGTGGATTTATTGAGAACTAAATCTCTATGGTAAATAGTGGAATGTTTCCCACTATTTTTTGTCGTTATTAGGATATAAAAAAAGACCTAAATTTCTTTAGGTCTCTTTCCATATTTATATGTTTAGTTCTAAGCAATTTCTGCTAATTTAACTGGGCGTCCTTCATCTAATGAACGTTTAGCCGCAAGAGCGATAATTACCGGTTGTAATCCATCATTACCATTCACTAAAGTCGGTTTGTCGTTTACTACGGAATCAACAAAACAAGCCATTTCGTCAGCAAAAGATTGCATATAACGTTCTAAGAAGAAGTATTTAGGTTTCTCGGAAATCACACCGGCTTCACAGGAATAAACCGCAGTAGAATCGGTATCATTGCGAGTTTGCACCGCCCCTTTTGAGCCGAATACTTCAGCTCGTTGATCGTAACCGTAAACTGCTTTTCGGCTATTATCGATCACACCAATAGCACCGTTAGCAAGTTTTAAGGTGATAACAGCGGTGTCGATGTCGCCAGCTTTACCGATTTCTGGATTGACCAACACACCACCAGCTGCGTACACTTCTACAACCTCACTGCCAGATAAATAACGAATCATGTCGAAGTCGTGAATGGTCATATCGAAGAACATTCCACCAGATACTTTTACATATTCAATTGGTGGTGCATCTGGGTCACGCGAGGTTACTCGAATTAAGTGCGGTTCACCAATATCACCATTTTCTACGCGAGTTTTAATCGCTTTGAAGTTATGGTCAAAGCGGCGATTAAAGCCAACTTGGAATTTCACGCCAGCTTTTTCTACTTCTGCTAAGACTTCTTTGATACGATTGACATCTGCATCAACTGGTTTTTCGCAGAAAATGTGCTTGCCTGCTCGAGCAGCTTCAATAGAAATTGGCGCATGGGTATTGGTAGAAGAACAGACTAATACAGCATCAATTTCCGGATCTTGTAGAATTTGTTTGTAATCCTCATAAACATGAGCAATGCCCATGCCTTTCGCCCATTGTTTAAGTTCATCTGTCACTCTGACGTCAGAAATTGCTTTAATTTCAGCGCCCTTCACATATTTTGTAATACTTTCAGAATGTACGCGACCAATACGACCGGCGCCGATAATACCTACTTTAATCATAATTAGATCCCCGCTGTTTCTTTAATGTATTTACGGCCTTTGACGGCGTATTCAAATGGGTTAGCGATGGCTGGGTCTTGTTCTGCCTCAACTACCATCCAGCCTTTATAATTGTGTTTTTCAAGAATATCAAAAATTGGTCTGAAATCGATTACGCCATCACCTGGTACGGTGAATGTGCCTTTACGAACACCTTCTAAAAAGCTAAGATCATTTGCTTTTACTTCAGCAACGACTTCATCACGCACATCTTTTAAATGTACATGGCAAATTCGGTCTATGTATTTCTCTAATACGTCTAGCATCGCTTTTTGTGAGCCTTCAGAATAATAGATATGACCAGAATCAAATAGCAAATACACGTCATCGTTAACGACAGCCATATATTTATCAATTTCAGCTGGAGTTTGAATACCAGTGCCCATGTGATGATGCAGGCATACTTTCATGCCTTTTTCGGCGGCTAATTTGGCTAGTTCATTATAGCCCTCAGCAAGGAGCTGCCATTCTTCTTCAGTAAAAACAGTTTTTTCTTTAAAAACAGCTTTTGTTGTACCTTGGATACTACGGCTTTGTTCAGAACAGCCAATAACCTTGGCTCCCATTGCATGAAGGAAGTCTCGATGTTTAATAAATTCTTTGATCGTTTCTTCTTTTTTGCCATCTACAAAAAAGGTACTAAACCAAGCATTACAAATTTGAATTCCACGAACACTCAATTTGTGTTTTAGCACTTCTACATCACGCGGATATTTATTTCCGACTTCACATCCAGTAAAACCGGCCAGCGCCATTTCACTAACACATTGTTCAAAGGTATTTTCTTTGCCAAGATCAGGCATGTCATCGTTAGTCCAACCAATTGGAGCGATACCTAATTTCACGTTTTCAGCTTTCATAGTTTTTCCTTCTCGAAAGAGTGGTTAAATTGGAGATAAATCAATAGCGTCTCGCTTCGTTAATGTGTTTCACACTATTTTCATGAGCCTTACGGATAGTCTCTTTTTCAGAAACCTCTGCTACGCCGACGTGCCACCAACTGCCGTAACCATGTATCATGGTTTTTGGTAGTACTTTGATATCAATTAAGGTGGAAACATTTTGTTTTTTAGCATCGGCTAAGGCTTCGTACAATTCTTCTTCTGTTGTGACTTTGTAGGTCTTACATCCGTAAGAAGCAGCGTTCATGGCAAAATCGACAGGTACGAATCCACCATCTAATTTGTTGGTTTGTGGATTTCTGAAACGGAATTCTGTTGCAAAGCTATCCATACCATTGCCGATTTGTAAGTTGTTAATACATCCGTTAGTCATATTGTCGAATAACACGACGTTAATTTTTTTATTTTCTTGTACGGATGTGACAAGTTCAGAATGAAGCATCATATAAGAACCATCACCTAATAAGGCATAAACCTCTTTTTCTGGTTGAGCTAATTTAGCACCTAAAGCTGCATTGACTTCATAGCCCATACAAGAATAGCCATATTCTAAATGGTAGGTATTTTCACCTTTAGATTGCCACGCTCTTTGTAAGTCGCCAGGTAAGCTACCAGCCGCCCCTACAATGATATCGTTTTCACCTAAGGTCTCATTGAGAATGCCTAGAACACGGCTTTGTGTTAAGCAAGATTGAGTAAGCTTAATAAATTCCTCATAAACTTTTTCTCGATCCAAGGCATCATTCACTTCTGGGATGAAATCTTTTTCAGTGTAAGTCGCATGATAAATACGTTGTAATTCCTGTTTAAATTGCGCTTTAGCTTCACTAATTGAATTGCCCCATTGCGCACGATAGCGATAACCTGTTGGAGATAGAAGTGCGGTGAGTTTTTTTAGCGTTTCTTTCGCATCAGCAACCACTTGAATACCATCTAATTTATAAGCATCAAAACGGGCAATGTTAATATTTAGGAATTTTACGTCTGGATTTTGGAAGATCCATTTAGAGGAAGTAGTGAAATCTGTATAGCGAGTACCAACACCGATAATGAGGTCAGCCTCTTTGGCCAAGAGATTAGCGGCTAAACAACCTGTTTCACCGACACCGCCAACATTAAAACTGTGTTCAGAAACGACCGCACTTTTACCCGCTTGTGTTTCTGCAAAAGGAATATGGAATGTTTCTGCAAAGTGCTTGAGTTGTTCTGCGGCTTCTGAATAACGCACACCACCGCCACAAATAATTAATGGTTTTTTCGAACTCATAATAAGCTCAATGGCAGATTTCAACATTGGCTCAGTTGGTAGTGTTCTTTCAATTCTGTGAACCCGTTTTTGTAGAAAATATTCAGGGAAATCATAGGCTTCGGCTTGAACATCTTGCGGTAGGGCGAGAGTTACTGCACCGGTATCTGCCGGGTCAGTTAATACTCGCATAGCATTAATACAAGCAGTCATTAATTGTTCTGGGCGACTAACACGATCCCAATATTTGCTTACTGCTTTAAATGCATCATTTGTGCTAATGCTTAAGTCGTGAAATTGCTCAATTTGTTGTAAAACAGGGTCTGGTTGGCGGGTTGCAAACACATCACCCGGTAAAAGAAGAAGTGGAATACGGTTAGCTGTTGCGGTTGCAGCTGCTGTAATCATATTGGCCGCACCAGGCCCAACAGAAGAGGTGCACGCATAAATTTTTTTACGTAGATTTTGCTTTGCAAAACCAATGGCCACATGGGCCATACCTTGTTCATTACGCCCTTGACGAACGATGAGATTGCCACTGTCTTGTTCTAATGCTTGACCAATGCCTAATACGTTGCCATGTCCAAAAATACCAAAGATACCTTCAACAAATTTAGTGACTTTACCGTCAAACTCAATATATTGATTATCAAGGAATTTTATTAGCGCTTGTGCCACAGTTAGTCTTACAGTTTTCATTGTAATCTCCTTTTAGGGTAACTTGCATTGGTACTAGTATATAAGCATTCTTCTAATTTTAAATATTTTTGAAATAAAAATTTCATTTTTGAGACATAGATCAAACTTTTTTTAACACGAGAATCCGATTTTATAAATGAAGGTTGGACAGTGTAGTAAACAGGATTGTTTTAGATGTAGTAGAACAGTTTTTAGATACTGATTTTGTGATTAATGTCTAAAAAATGAAATTTCGTTATTGCTTTTTTTGAAATATATGTTTCAATTTGTGTTAATGAAGCAACTTTATTAATTAGAAGGAATGGCATTATGAAAACGGTAGAAAAAACACTAGACCTCATTTGTCTCGGTCGCGTAGCTGTTGATCTTTATGCACAACAAATTGGTGCGAGATTAGAAGATGCATCTTCTTTTTCTAAATATCTAGGTGGATCTTCAGGTAATGTTGCCTATGGAACTGCTGTGCAAGGTGTGAAATCCTCAATGCTAGCACGAGTTGGGGATGAGCATATGGGCCGTTTCTTGCGTGAAGAATTACAGCGTGTTGGCGTAGATACCAGTCATCTCATTACGGATAAAGAGCGCCTAACCGGACTTGTCATTTTAGGTATTAAAGATCAGGACACATTCCCATTAATTTTCTATCGTGAAAATTGTGCTGATATGGCTATTACAAAAGAAGACTTTGATGAAAGCTATATTGCCTCTGCTAGAGCATTAGCTATCACAGGGACGCATTTATCCCACCCGAAAACTAGGGAAGCAGTGTTAACTGCATTAGAGTATGCCGGTAGAAATAATACAAAACGTTTGTTAGATATTGATTATCGCCCGGTATTATGGGGGCTAACTTCTCTTGGTGATGGTGAGACTCGCTTTATTGATTCTGAAGCGGTGACAAAATCGTTACAAGAAGTATTACATCATTTTGATGTACTCGTGGGTACCGAAGAAGAATTTCATATTGCTGGTGGTTCAACTGATACATTAACCGCACTTAAAAATGTACGTAAGTTCAGCCATGCTGTTTTGGTTTGTAAACGTGGCGCATTAGGTTGTTCAGTATTTGAAGGGGATATCCCTGATGATTTGGATAGCGGGTTAAATGTTTATGGCGTGAGAGTGGAAGTACTGAACGTGCTTGGTGCAGGTGATGCATTCATGTCAGGACTCATTCGAGGTTACATTAATAATGAAGGTTGGGAACAATCTTGTCGTTATGCAAATGCTTGTGGTGCATTAGTGGTATCTCGCCACGGTTGTGCTCCGGCAATGCCAACAAAAGCCGAGTTAGATAATTACTTAGCTCGCGCAGAATCAGTACCTCGTCCAGATCTAGATTCACAACTGAATCATTTACATCGAGTGACTACCCGAAAAGCAAAATGGGATAATTTATGTATCTTTGCTTTTGATCATCGCAAACAGTTAGTTGATCTTGCTGAGAAGTGTGGTGCAGATGTCAAACGAATTCCTAAATTGAAACAACTTCTCTTACAAGCAGCTGAAAGAACGGCACAAGAAGAGGGAATTTATGATGGACAAGCAGGAATTCTTGCCGATACTACTTTTGGCCAAGCCGCATTAAATGAAATTACGGGTAAACATTGGTGGATTGGCCGTCCAATTGAACTTCCTGCTTCTCGCCCATTACGTTTGGAATATGGTGATTTAGGTAGTCAATTAGCAAGCTGGCCACAAGAACATGTGGTGAAATGTTTGGTCTTTTACCATCCGAAAGACAGTATTGAAATGAAAACAGAGCAAGATGCAACATTAAAACAAGTGTATCAAGCTTGCTGTCGAACAGGACATGAATTGCTATTAGAAGTGATTTTACCTTCAGATATGGAGCAAAATGAAGAATACTATGCTGAAATTATTGCTCATTTCTATCATTTGAGCATTAAACCAGATTGGTGGAAATTACCAGGTGTTTCAGCAAAAGCCTGGGCACATATTAGTGAAGTCATTCAAGCAAATGATCCATATTGCCGTGGAATCTTGATTTTAGGTTTGGATGCACCAGAAGAAAAATTCAAAGCAGTGTTTGATGCATCAGTCAATGAACCTTTAGTCAAAGGTTTTGCTGTAGGACGAACAATTTTCGGGCAACCATCAGGAGAGTGGTTAAGTGGAAAATTAACAGATGATGAGCTTATTGCTGAAGTGAGTGAAAGATACAGAAGACTTATTAAACTTTGGAAATCTCGTCAATAATTGTAAATTTAAAATGCCCCGTTTGGGGCATTTTTATTATTTATCTGCTTTCACCTTGTTATCTAAGCCTTTTTTCTTCAATCCATTGAGTTAGCCTTTCAAGTTTGCTAAAATTCGCGACACTTTTTGCGATAAAAAATAAAACGTAAAAAGTGAGTTCGGAAGAAGGTAGCTGGAGAGTAGGGAATTGCCCCTACGCCGACGAGGTAAAATCTTTCAGGCGCAATCGCAAGGTTGCAGGGACTGTTACTGGACGAACCCTTGGAGAGATCCATTGCATTTTATTGGTGTAAATGGACGCCGAAGGCGCAAAAGAGCGGTCGAATTTTCGATTGTTTTCCAAACGCTCAGGCAAAAGGACAGGGGCAAAAGACAATCCGTATTATCAAAAATATTTCTATCGGGATTCTTCTTGTCTCCTTGTCGAGTTTATTTGTATTTTAAACGACGAGGAATCATCAATGTCATTACAGACAATCTTATCGGCTATTAGTAGCTTTGTATGGGGACCGCCCCTACTTATTCTTTTGTCCGGAACAGGACTTTATCTCACCCTTCGTTTAGGCTTTTTGCAAATTCGTTATTTGCCTCGTGCCTTGGGCTATTTATTTGCTCGTGGTGCAAATAAAGGCAAAGGGGACGTGTCTTCTTTTGCCGCACTTTGTACCGCATTAGCGGCAACCATAGGTACAGGGAATATCGTGGGGGTAGCGACCGCCGTGCAAGCGGGTGGACCTGGCGCGATTTTTTGGATGTGGCTAGTTGCATTATTAGGCATGGCAACCAAATATGCCGAATGTTTGCTTGCAGTGAAATATCGTGTGCGCGATAAATACGGTTTTATGGCTGGTGGACCAATGTATTACATCGAACGTGGTCTTGGTATCAAATGGTTAGCGAAATTATTTGCGTTATTTGGGGTGTTGGTGGCCTTTTTCGGTATCGGTACTTTCCCTCAAGTGAATGCGATTACGCATGCGATGCAAGACACCTTTAATGTGCCTGTTGTGATTACTGCAACAGTGGTGACGGTATTGGTCGCTATGATTATTCTTGGTGGAGTAAGACGTATTGCGAGAGCCTCTGCCGTCATTGTGCCTTTTATGGCGCTGGGTTATGTGACGACCTCAATTATCATCTTAATCGTTAATTACGATAAATTACCTGCTGCAATTTCATTAATTATTCAGAGTGCATTTAATCCTCAGGCAGCTTTAGGTGGTGCAGTTGGCTTTACCGTGATGAAAGCTATTCAATCGGGTGTGGCGCGCGGTATTTTTTCAAATGAATCAGGTTTAGGAAGTGCGCCAATCGCAGCCGCAGCAGCGCAAACGAAAGAGCCCGTTCGCCAAGGTTTAATTTCGATGACGGGGACGTTTTTAGATACCATCATCGTATGTACGATGACAGGCTTAGTGCTTGTGATTACAGGAGCATGGAGTAACCCAGAGCTTTCAGGTGCAAGTGTGACTAACTATGCTTTTGCACAGGGATTAGGTACATCATTTGGTGCAACGATTGTAACAGTAGGATTATTATTCTTTGCTTTCACCACTATTTTAGGGTGGTGCTACTACGGTGAACGTTGTTTCCTTTACTTAGTCGGTATCCGTGGTATTAAATTGTATCGCTTTGTGTTTATTGTTCTAGTTGGAGCAGGCTCATTCCTCACCTTAGATTTAATCTGGATCTTAGCGGATATTGTGAATGGTTTAATGGCCTTCCCGAACTTAGTTGCATTAATTGGTTTACGTAAAGAGATTATTTCAGAAACCAAAGATTACTTTGAACGCTTAAAAGCGACGCAACATGATCAAGATGAATTAGCCTAATTCATCTCATAAAAAGAAAAGGGAAGCAGAACGCTTCCCTTTGTTGTTTACAGCTTTACATCATAACAAGTTTACACGGAAATGAAATCACATTTTTTCAGAAATTAGATCCCGATCATATTTTTGAACATTTGTTTTTTTATTTACCTAAAAGCACTTGAAAAAGTGGTTCAAGGTCGATATGTTGTTATTAAAGATGAACGGAACCGAAGGGTTCATTTAAGCAAAAGAGGTAAATGCTATGACACTCAATATCACAAGTAAACAAATGGAAATCACTCCTGCAATTCGTGAACATGTGGAGGGAAGACTTGCAAAATTAGAGAAATGGCACACTCAACTGATTAGCCCACACTTTGTTTTAAGTAAAGTGCCAAACGGCTTTTCTGTAGAGGCTTCAATTGGAACTCCATTAGGTAATCTGTTAGCCACTGCAACGGCTGATGATATGTATAAAGCGATCAATGAAGTCGAAGAAAAATTAGAACGTCAATTAAATAAACTTCAACATAAAGGCGAATCCCGCCGAGCAGATGAGCGTTTGAAAGATTCTTTTGAAAAATAAAGGATAATGAATAAATAAAAAGGGCGAACATGATGTTCGCCCTTTTTTACTAAGGATGTAATCAATTAAAAACGAATCTCAATAGATGCTGCAAAATTACGTCCTGGCGCATAAAAACGCTCTAAACCTTTCCCTTCTTTATCAACAGAATCAGTCGTACTTATTTTGTTAATACCTCGTAGGGTATCCCAAGTGTGATATTTGCGATTAAATAAGTTATAAAGCCCTGCTCGTAGTGTGATATTTTTATTCACTTTATAGAAACCATATAGATCGAATAAGACAGCTGAATTATTGAGATAAGGGTAGTTTTTGACTTCTCTCTCAAAGTTTGGCGTGTACTGTACTATTTGCGCATCTTTAGCTTTCTTCGCTCCAAGGTAACTAGCTTTCGCATTAATTCCCCAAAGATCATTTGGGTCTTCATACCCAATTCCTAAAATCACTTTAATAGGTTGAATGGAAAGTAAGCTTGCTTCAGTGCCGCTAAGTTTCCCCTTAGCATAACCAAGATTTGCTGTAAATTTCCAACCTTGTGGAATAGCTGAAATAATCTGATCTAAATTAACTTTACTCGTAAACTCCACACCTGAAATTTTAGCACGATCAATATTTACTGCTTGTTGTGCGATAGTTGTGTAATAAGGTAACTGTCCATAGCCTGCACTATATGAGTCGTAGAATCTATTCCATTTCTTATAGGTTGACTCCTGTTCATAGAGGAAATTTTTATAACGCGTATGATACAGATTTAGACCGAATGAACCTAATTTATGTTCAGCTTGAACATAAATAGATTGATTGAGCGCCTGTTCGGCTTCTAGATCTGGATTCGCTATCCAGTTACCTGCTGGATGCTCATAAGTGAAATACATCTCTGATGCAGTTGGGATACGAAAACCAGTAGAAATGTTATAACCGATTTTCCAAATATCATTAAGTTGAGCATCTAATCCTAATGAGCCACTGATACTTTGGAAGGTATTTGATGCAGGCGTACTGCTACAAGCACGACAGGTTGCATTTAAATCTTGTGGTACTAATTCATCCCAGTCATAACGAATACCAAGCTGGCTAGAAAATATGTCATTCCAAGTCACATTATCTTGTAACTGAGCAAAAAATGAACGAGTTCTTACCGGATGTTGAATGGATTCACTATCTTTCGCGCTAGAACCATCAGCATTTATATTTAAATATTCATGGTTATTACGGTTATCAAAATCTTTTTGTGAGATACCGGTTTTTATAGTGAATTGATGGCTACCAAAACGGCTTTCCCACGGCTGAAAATCAACTCGTAATGATCCGCGTATAAAGCGGGTGTTCATATGTGTATCTTGGATTTCATATAAACGTTTTTCTAACGCCTTATTTAAATCGGCATTATAACGGTGGCCGCCTTTATAGTTATTTGAACCAACACTTGTTTTTTGCCAATCTAGGTCAGTTTTCACATAACTTAACCAACGATTATTTTCTGGAAAATATTCGTAGGCAAGGTTAGCATTATAACGTTTACCAATATCTTCAGATTCACGCCAAATACCAGAAAGTTGATAAGACTTTTCATCAACAAAATTATTGGCTTTTTGTCCATTAAATGATGCGCTTATACGATGTAAAGGAGTAATAAAGTAGCCAATTTTCGCTAAATAACTGTGATTCTTATGGTGGGATGGATCTGGAATACCGCGAGCATTACCAAAAATATCTTCACCATTACCACGACTTTTCATTTCATGCCCATTGCGGTGAGAATAGAGTAAAGTCGCATCAAATTTATCATCTCTATAAGCCGTACCTATCGTGTTTGTCCATTCACGGTTTTTACTCGCGTAACCGTTTTTAAGTAAAACACCCCATTTTTTACCTGGTAGAATAATGTCTTCTGGGCCAAGAGTGCGATAGTTTACGGAACCACCGAGTGAACCACTTCCCGCATTGAATGAGTCTGAACCGCGAATAATGTCAATACCTTGTACTAATTCGGGATCAATGCTTAGTCGAGAGCTATTAAAGTTACCATAACGTGCATAAAGTGAGTTTTCTTCTGATTCAGGTAAATTAACACCATCAACACTGATACCAACACGGTTACCTTCTACACCTCGCATTGCAAAACCTTTATTACGACGACCATTATCGCTGATGCCAACGTCAGTTGCATAACGCACTAAGTCATAATTATCAGCCACTAACTCTTCTTGAATGACTTTGCGAGTTTTTTTAATTTGACTTGCTTTTATTTCATTGGCAGTTACTGTGATGGTATCTAATGTTGTTTGTTCTTCTGCGTAAGCTTGTAAAGCTACTGCTACACAAATTGCACCTAAAGAAAGAGGAAATTTAAGAGCCATATATTCACCTAAAATTTAATTTGATTTATAAACTTTGGAGTAAATTTTACAAAAGTTAAAGAATTTTGACAATGCTATTGAAAATTATTTTCATTTTCTGTAAATTGTACGCATCTATTTATAAAACATGAACAATAAGGATTCTCCTATGAGTAAAATTAAACTTTCAATCATTGCTCTTTCTTGTGTTATGGCATTAAGTGCTTGTTCTTCTAGCTCGAAAGGTGGTACAGATAATTCAGAGCAAATTCGCCAACTCGAAAGCGATTTGAATCAAAAAATAGCGGAGTTATCTAAGAAGTCAGAAACGACAAATAAAAGTTCTAAACCATCAACTACCCAAAGTAGCTCAACTGGAACATTGGGATCGTACACATATACATCATCTTCAGACACTGAGACAAAGTTAAAAGAACTCGAAAAATTACTCGCAGATGAAAAATCTAAAGTATCATTAGGTGATAAAATTTTCGGTGGCACTAGCGGTGAGATGACAGATTATATTTCAGGTGGTGTTTT
>CABSXY010000013.1 GCA_902481695.1 uncultured Haemophilus sp.
TCAGTTTCGGGTACGCGAGCTACAATCGCACAATCTAAGCGGCCAGTTTCTAATTGTTCTAATAATTGGTGAGTTTGGGCTTCGTAAAGAAAAACTTCTAAATCTGGAAAAGTTTCTTTCAATGTTGGTACAATATAAGGAAGTAGGTAAGGGCCAACGGTTGGGATTAATCCAATGTGTAATGGGCCTGTCATTTCTTTACCTTGATTGCTAGCCATTTCTTTGAGTAATTTTACTTCTCGTAATACAGTGCGAGCTTGATCAACAAGTAACATACCAGATTGCGTGAAGAGTACTTTACGGCTAGTACGTTCAAGTAAAATAATGCCTAATTCATCTTCTAGTTTGCGAATTTGGCCACTTAAAGTCGGTTGACTAACATTGCAAAAATCCGCCGCTCGACGGAAATGTTTAAACTCGGAAAGGGCTACTAAGTATTCTAAATCACGAATATTCATAGGGTTCTCACTTTATAGAATATGTCAATTAAAAGGATAGAATTAATTGATTATGACTATATCACAAAACTTTCTATAATGCCTATGAAGTTTTTAGGGCTAATTAATTTAACTCACAGAGGAGACACATTATGTCTAATATGGAAGGAAAAAAAGTTCCACAAGTTACATTCCGCACTCGTCAAGGTGATCAATGGGTTGATGTGACCACATCTGAATTATTTGATAACAAAACAGTTGTTGTTTTCTCATTACCAGGTGCATTCACGCCAACTTGTTCATCTTCTCACTTACCACGTTATAACGAGCTTGCACCTGTTTTCAAACAACATGGTGTAGATGATATTTTAGTTGTATCAGTAAATGATACGTTTGTGATGAATGCGTGGAAAGAAGCTGAAGAAGCACATAACGTAAAATTCATTCCAGATGGTAACGGTACCTTCACTGAGGGTATGGGCATGTTAGTTGGAAAAGATGATTTAGGTTTTGGTAAACGTTCTTGGCGTTATTCTATGCTTGTGAAAAATGGCGTAGTTGAAAAAATGTTTATTGAACCAAATGAACCAGGCGATCCATTTAAAGTATCAGATGCAGATACCATGTTGAAATACATTGCACCAAATTACCAAGTGCAAGAATCAATTTCAATCTTCACTAAACCTGGTTGCCCATATTGTGCGAAAGCAAAACAACTTTTACGCGATAAAGGTTTAAGCTTTGAAGAAATCGTATTAGGTCACGATGCAACAATCGTGAGTGTACGTGCAGTTTCTGGTCGCTCAACTGTGCCACAAGTATTCATTGGTGGTAAACACATCGGTGGTAGCGACGATTTAGAAAAATATTTTGCATAATTGATTGCAGGTAGGAATTTTTTATATTTTTGATTGTTAGGAACATAATGTAAAAGGGAGCGAAAGCTCCCTTTTTTGTTTTTTATCATAAGGATATAAGTTTTATATGATATTAGTAGAAGGAAATTATCATAGAATCTTTAAAAGTGCAGTTATATTGAGCGATATTTTTTATTCAGTTGTATAACTATATAGTTGAGCAAACGGCATGCCAAAATCATATTTATTAGGTGTTTAGCAGAAAGGATTAGCCTTTGACTAGAATACTACTTGTACTACTTAGATTTCATTCATATCCAAATTCTGAAAGCGTTGATGATTTTTATGACTTGATCCCCTACAATACAAGTTAAACAATCAGGAGTAGAGAATTATGGCGACGATAAAAGATATAGCGAAAGAAGCTGGAGTGTCGTTAGGTACTGTTTCCAATGTGCTAAACAAAAAGCATAACGTCAGTTTGGAAAAAATTAATTTGGTAAACGATGCAATAAAAAAACTGGGTTATCAGAAAAATATTCAAGCTAGTTTTTTAAAGTCTGGCGGAAGTAATCAGATTGCAGTTATATTTCCTTCTATCTCATCACCTGAATATTATTTACTTTATGAATCTTTAGAAGGGTATTTTTCTCAGAAGGGTTATCAATTAAATCTTTATTTAACTGATAATAATCCAAGTAAAGAGCGTTTGTTTCTCGAGAAAATTTCAGGTGAGAATACTACATTTGTGATTGTTGTATCTTGTTTACCTGATGCAAATGAATATAAGCAATATTTTGATATTGAATTAGTTAAAATTATCTTTCTTTATAGAGAGATAAGAAATGCCAAATATTATCTTGGGCTTGATTATGAATCTATTCTAACTAATGTTGTTAAGGAAGCTAAAGGAAATGGAGATAAGCGAATTGGTATTGTTTCAAATCAAAAGTATAAAATAAAAGAAGCTGTTGAATTAGTTTATTGTTTTTTAAAACATCCATTTGAGGTTGTGAAATTTATTGAGGATGAGCATCTTTCTTCAATTGTTACGCTAAATATTTTGCATGCTGAAGAGATTTATAATGCATTTTACTTTTGTAATCAATCCCCTCCAAAAATTTATACGATTAATCATCAATTTAGTCATGATGAGAGGTTCATTTCCTATTATATTAGTTATGATTTTATTGTTAGGAACATTATTCATATTATAGAAGGTGAATGCCTTGAGTTATTTTATCAAGATAAGGGGTTTTTATTTAAAAAATCAGATATATTGCATAGTTCATTGCGTATTTTAGCAATATCGAGCCCTTCTATTGAGGCGTTAAAGAAAATACTCCCACATTTTAAACGGCAAACAGGTATTCAAGTACAGATTGATACAGTACCTTTTGTCAGTATTTCCGAAGTTTTGACGAATCCAAAACAAGCTAAACAATATGATATTGTGCGTCTTGATATGGAGCGTTTACCGCTATTGGCCAGTTATCTTCAACCATTTAATTTTATTCAGCAAGAAGAACTAGCTTCTCACTATTCTAATAATTTGATTAAACGATTTTGTTTGGTTAATGACCAGCTCTATGCAATTCCATTTGATCCGAGTATTCAGGTTCTATTTTATCATAAAGCCATTTTTGACGATATGATTACGCAGCGGCTTTTTTATGAACAATATAAGACTGATTTAATGCCTCCAAGAACATTCGAGGAGTTTAATCGTATTGCACGTTTTTTTGACCATAATCTTATGCTTAAGTCACCTATTCGTTATGGAACAGCATTAATTGATAATCCTGAGATTCTAGCACTTGAATTCTTAGTTCGTTATTACTCGTTAGCAAACAAGCCAATTCTTGCACAGGATGTATCGGCATTTAGTAGAGAAATTGCATTTCGTGTCTTAGAAAATTTAGCAGAGTTAAAAGATAATGCGGTATTGTTACACGGCAGTTGGTGGGATAAGGCAGTAGAATGTTTTGAGAAAAAAGAAACAGCAATGTTAATGATTTATTCCAATCATTATTCTCATTTATCTCACAATATGCCGAGTTCAATTGGTTGTGCACCAGTGCCTGGAAATATGCCTCTTATTGGTGGAGGAAGTTTAGCAATAGTGAAAGGATGTGAAAAATACGAAGAAGTGCGGTTGTTTTTTGAATGGTTTTTAAATGATGAAATACATGAACGTTATGTTCGTCTTGGTGGTGTTTCGGCAAGGAAAAATGTATTAATGAATCAAGCATTGATTAGACAGTCTCCTTGGATTTCTCTAATTGAGAAAATAAATTTTAATGGTGTTCGTGAAAATGTGGATGCAAAAGGTCATGCTATTGATTTGGTGAAAATTGAAAAGCAAATCGGATTAATCCTTTTTGCTTTTCTTAATAATCAATTTAATACAGATGTTGCAGTTGAAAAAATAGCGAATATTTTTCGTAATATCTAACTTTATAGATATTCTTTATAATGTTTAGTATCGCTTACAGAATTCAAGCGTTCAGCAGCTTGTTCAGGCGTTAGATCACGTTGATTTTCCGCCAGCATTTCGTAGCCTACCATAAACTTACGAATGGTTGCTGAACGTAAAAGTGGGGGATAGAAGTGAGCGTGTAACTGCCAATGAGAATTATCCTTACTATTAAATGGGGCGAAGTGGAAACCCATAGAATAAGAAAAACTTATTTTGAATAAATTATCGTAACGAGTTGTGAGTTTTTTTAATACAAGAGCTAAATCTTCACGTTCTGTCTGGTTTAATTCTTCAATCGATTTAAATTGTTTCGATTTTGGAAGTAATAAGGTTTCAAAGGGCCAAGTTGCCCAATAAGGGACTACGGCTACCCAATCCTCAGTTTCAGCTACGATGCGTTCACTTTTTTCTAATTCACGTTTTACATAATCAAGTAATAATTGTGTTCCATATTTTTGATAGTATTCTGCTTGGTATTTATCTTCAATTATTATTTCATTTGGTAAGAAATTACTTGCCCAAATTTGACCATGAGGGTGTGGATTTGAACATCCCATTATTGCACCTTTATTCTCAAAAATTTGAACCCATTGATAACGTTGTTTTAGTTCATAAACCTGTTCTTGCCATACTCGGATAATCAGTTCGATTTCAGGTATGGTAAGTTGTGGCAGTGTTTTACTGTGATCAGGTGAAAAGCAAATCACTCTACTTTCACCTTGCGTAGTCGAAATTTTGAATAGAGGGTCATCATTTTTTTCATGGGAGGGGGTATCACTAAGTAAAGCAGAAAAGTCATTTTTGAACACAAAAGGTTTGGTATATATTGGGTTCAATTCGCCAGTGATACGTTTATTACCAGGACAGAGATAGCATTCAGGATCATAGCTTGGTTTATTATCATCAATGACTTCTTCCTGTTGCCCTTGCCATGGTCGTTTGGCACGATGGGGTGAGACTAAAACCCATTGATTTTTTAAAGGATTAAATCGACGGTGTGGATGTTCAGTTAAAATAAATGTACTCATAATATATTCTCTTTTATAAATAATTAATCTAATAGCTTTTGAATTAAGCATAATTCATTTCAATATCACGAATATCATGGAGATTTTTAAGATATTGATAAATTTCTAAATAAGAATTTCTATCAGTAAGGTTTGCTGAGATTGATAATATAGTACAATTTTGCGATTGCTCTTTAATGTTAATGCTATCAATATCACATTGGTGATTTTCTAGGTCATTAATTACGCGTTCTATATTATTGTTTAATACTTTTAAAATAATGGTTGCTCGATTATTCGTCTGCTTTTTAGGTACAATAAGTTTTAAATAATGGCTGTATTTTAATGTGAGTAAAATTACTAAAGCTACTGCAATGGCATCACCATAGAATCCTGCACCAATGGTTATGCCAATGCCTGCGGAGCTCCAAATCATTGCCGCAGTAGTAATACCTGAAACAACATCATCGCTTTTGTGTAATATAACACCTGAGCCAATGAAACCAATACCACTAATCACTTGAGCAGCAAGCCGCATTGGGTCTGTACGGATATTGTTAGAAAGAGAGGCGTAATATTCGGCCGAATGAATGGATACAGTAGTTAGAATGCAAGTGGTAACTGCAATAATAATACAAGTTTTAATTCCCACTGGTTTTCGCTTACTTTCTCGCTCAAATCCAATCATTCCTCCTAATAATGCAGCAAATAATAATTTTATCCAGGCAGATAGATGATAAATATCGGATAAATTTTGTTGTAAAAAGTCTAAAGAAAGCCACATAACTTTTCCTAAAAGGGTGCAAAGTTGCACCCTATCATTTTATTATTTTTTAAATTCTTCTGTATCTTTAAAGAAGATCCAGAATAAAATTCCAACAATTAAGGCGACAACGGCAGGGTATAACCAGAATTCAGACCATTGTGGGGCTGCAAGTGGCATGCTTTTTTCGGTGACAACATGATTATTAATTGCCCCGATAACAGAGGATGCCATAAATACACCAAATCCATTAGAGACTATAAAACGTAACCCCTGTGCTTGGGCTTTAATGCTTTCATGGGCTTTAGAATTCACATATACATCGCCTGCAGTAAAGAAGAAGTCCCAGCAAACTCCTTGTAATAATAAGCCAATAAGAATATATGTGAAATAATCATCAGAAGTAGCAGCATGAGAGAAAATAAACATTCGGATAACCCATCCGATAATACCTAGCATGATTACTACTTTAAAACCAAATTTTTTCAGCATGCTAACTAGTAAGACCATAAATAGAACTTCTGCACCTACAGCAATTTGCATCATATTAGCTGAGTTCATATCCAAAACTTTTAAATAGACTGGAATATAGGCACTATAAGCTGTTTTGGTAATCATGAGAACAAATGTTGCCAACATAAAGATTGTAAAATAGCGATCTTTAAAGAGAGACAGAGCATCTAAGCAGAAAATAGTACGAAGATCTAATTTTGAACCTTTAGCTGTTGGTGGTGTGTTTGGTAATGTAAGGCAATATAGTCCGCAAATAATTGCTGAAATTGCAGCTACTTTAAAGACAATCACATTATCAAAAATCTTGTAATAACCCATGATGAGGCCAATTACAATAAAACCGATATTGCCGAATACTCGGATATATGGGAACAGTTTTTGTTCTGAAATATGGTGAAAGGCAATGCTATTGGAGAGTGCTGTGGTTGGATAGTATAGCAAACCAACAATGAAAATAATGAATAAAAATGCTGTGACATTACCTTCTAAAATATAAGTAGGTAGTAGCAACATAACTAAGCCATTTAAGATGTGTAAAATTGAAATTACTTTTTGTGAAGCAAAGAAGCGATCGGCAATCATACCAATAAATAATGGCGAAATAATTGTTGCGAGTCCCAGTAAAGAATAAGTTGTTCCAATACTTTCTTTCATATTGTAGGTAGCAAGTACAGCTCCGATAGTCATATTCCAAGCACCTTGCACAAAATATTGCATAAACATCATCACGAAAAGACGGGGAATTTTAAACATGATCCGTTCTCCTAATTTAAATATTTTTAATTAATCCATCATAGGCGACTTCAATTTGGTGAGGTTTAAAAATTTCTACCAAACTTTGATAATCAAACCCGCAACTATGAGAATGATGAGATGTTAGAATTTGTGTTTGTTGTGATAAATTATTGTTCTCCTTGAATTTTTGTTTCATATTGATTACGGTTTCAATACTCATATGATTATTGGTTTTGTCATTTTGACGATAGCCATATGTACACTCCAATACGATTAAATCGATTTTTTTATTTTCTAACCAGTTCCATGTTAAATCTCCATAATAGCCAGAGTCATGTCCGTATAGCAGTGTTTTGCCATTTTTCTCAATAAAATAGATATAGCACATTTCCCATTTTTCATGATTAGCGATAAGTGGAGTAATTTTTGCACCGCTGCTAGTAGTAATGGTGACAAATGGAATAAGAATAGAAAGATTAAAACGATCTGGAGTCAGATCAACAATGCCATTTAAACAGCCGTTAATTGCTTTATCGCTACCGTATATGTACATAGGATGCTCAACATTGAATGCAAAATTTCTTACACGATTATGTAGTTCTCCTACATTAAAATGATCAGGATGAGTATGAGTGATGAGTAAATCTTTAATTTTTGTTACATCAATATGATTTACATTGGCTTGATGAAAAAATTCAGGAGAAATATCGATTTGAATTTCATCATCAATAATTGCAGAAGAACGAGTTCTTACATCACGTCCTCCTGTTTTCCTAACTTGTTCGCATAACTCACATTTACAATAAGGGTTTGGAATGCCTTCTGAGGCACCGGTACCAAGAAAGTGTAGTTTCATTGCAGGTCTCCTATTTTGAAACGTATTAATATTTCAGGTTAATTATTGATCTTTTTATTGAAACGTTTCAAACTAAGAATGTTTGTTTTGTGATAGCTGTCACAAAATATTTTTATCTTCTGTTAGTGTAATAAAATGTGATTGGTTTAATTTATACTAAAAGATAATTTATTGATGATATCTGGAAGGGGTTATGGCGGTTAAGTGTAGTTAAAATCTACAGGGTTTTTAAGTTATATTTTTGATTATTAGGAACATAATGTAAAAGGGAGCGAAAGCTCCCTTTTTTGTTGTCTATTGTCTTGTTATGTTCTTAAGTGTTAAAACCAATGTAGCAAACTGAGATTAAAACGACATAAAAAATGATCGCACTTAGTAGCAATAATTTTACGGCGAGTTTTGGTTTATGCTGATGTAACTTATAAAGTAAACGGGCAATCAAAACCAAAACAAAAGGGTAAACCCAAAAGATAATCGAGAAAAGATCGATCTGAAAATCGCTCAGTGTAGGGTTTTTCACAAAAGAAGTCGAAAGCAGAGAGGCCATGGGCCACAGTAAAATGGGTAAACAAAATGCCGCAAGTCCCCAAGCGAAGCCACTAAATCCTGTCGGCATAGTTTGTTTTTTCATAATGAACCTTATATGATGAACAAAATTAAATGAAAAAGGAATATAGCAAATGCAGCCTTTATTTGGTAGCGAAACAGATGGTATTCAAGAGAGAAAATTGGTGAAACGTCTATTAAGAAAGAAAAAAATTACGTTTATTTTGACCGCACTTTGTACGGTGATTTATCTCTTGCAGAATATCGGATTTGAAGAGCCAATTATGGATTTATTCCATTATCCAGCTTATTCTTGGGAAGATCAGGAAGTATGGCGCTATTTCACTCATGCTATTGTTCATTTATCGGTACCGCATATTTTATTTAACCTTTCGTGGTTTTGGTTATTCGGTGGCGCGATTGAACGCCGATTTGGTTCTCTCCATTTTTTATTATTAGTTTTAGTCTCTGCAGCAGTGAGTGGCGCGGTACAGAATTATTTTACTGGTCCCGCCTTTTTCGGGCTATCTGGTGTGGTTTATGCCGTGTTAGGTTATGTGTTGGTGGTGGACAAATTGCACCCGCATAGTTTTGACTTGCCAGAAGGCTTTTTTACAATGTTACTGGTAGGGCTTGTATTTGGCTTTATTAGTCCGCTTTTTGGTATTAATATAGGGAATGCTGCCCACATTTCAGGCTTTATCTTAGGATTGGTTTGGGGATTTTTGCAGAGTAAAATTAAAGCTAAATCGTTTAGCTAATTCAAATTTATAGGCATTTATATGAAACAATCATTACGCCATCAGAAAATAATTGAGCTTGTGAAGCTAAAAGGGTATGCCAGTACAGAAGAACTGGTTATCGAACTGGAAGTTAGCCCTCAGACTATTCGACGCGATCTGAATATCCTTGCAGAACAAGATTTAATTCGTCGTCATCATGGTGGTGCCGCTCCTTCTTCTACCGCAGAAAACTCTGATTACATTGAACGTAAACAATTTTTCCCTTCTCAAAAAAGCGCCATTGCTCGTGAAGTGGCAAAACGTATTCCAAACGGTGCATCCTTATTTATTGATATTGGTACCACGCCTGAAGCGGTAGCTAGTGCCTTGTTAAACCATGAACGGTTACGCATTGTGACAAATAATATCAATGCAGCTCATTTATTACGCCAAAATGAAACTTTTGATATTACGATGGCAGGTGGCTCCTTACGTAAGGATGGTGGAATCATTGGTGAGGCAACGGTTAATTTTATTTCGCAATTCCGTTTAGACTTTGGAATTCTGGGCATTAGTGCAATAGACCTTGATGGTTCATTGTTGGACTATGATTACCATGAAGTCCAAGTTAAACGAGCCATTATAGAAAGCTCTCGCCAAACGTTATTAGCGACCGACCATTCGAAATTCTCTCGACAAGCGATTGTGCGATTAGGGGAGCTTAAAGGTTTAGATTATCTTTTCACTGATGATGTGCCAAAACAAATTGCGGATTATTTAGAAAATAGCAACACAAAGCTAGTGATTTGCAAATGATAGAATAGGAAGTGCGGCCAAAATTGACCGCACTTTTTTGGTAAGCATCCATGCCTAGCCACTGCTGTTTCGACCAATTCAAAATTAACTTCATTCACCCAACCTCCTTATTGATGTGAGATGAAACTAATTTTGCTGCAATAGTTGTTAAATTTTAGGGATACAAATGGAGGGCAAATCATTCGACTGCCAATTCTTTATTTAGGACAACGGGGAAGGTTTGCTTGAAGAGTCAAGAAAGACTAGAGCTTGATAGATCAAGTGGGTACATCGAGATCCCTCTCTAAATGTAATTTATTTATACTGCTGTTTTGGTAAAAAGGAAATCTTAAAATTATAAATATGTGATCGAGATCACAAATTAAATGCAAAAAGAAAGCTGCTTATTTTTGTTTAGAAAATAAGCAGCTATTTTATTGGTTTTATCGATTTAAATTCACCGCGCCTTCGTAACCAAGTTGTCGCCAAGCTTCATAAACTGCAACAGCTACCGAGTTAGATAAGTTCATACTGCGGCTATTTGCGGTCATTGGGATACGGATTTTTTGTTCCATTGGCATCTTATCTAAAATAGACATTGGAATACCACGGGTTTCAGGGCCAAACATTAAATAATCCCCTAATTCAAATTGCACTTCGCTATGCGCAGGGCCGCCTTTAGTGGTGAGTGCAAAAAGACGTTTCGGTTTTTCACTTTCTAAAAAGGCTTCAAAAGTTTTATGCTTTTTGATTTCGGCAAATTCATGATAATCCAGACCCGAGCGACGTAATTTTTTATCATCCCAGGTAAAGCCTAGTGGCTCGATTAAATGAAGGCGAAAGCCAGTGTTGGCACAAAGACGAATAATATTTCCCGTATTTTGTGGAATTTCAGGTTCGTATAACACAATGTCTAACATAATGATTTCCTAATCTTTTTGATACAGGCGGTAACTCACCATACCTGTGGTTTTTTCTTTTAGTAATTGCCAATTTTCAGGCACGCTTAGCGGTTTGTCTTTTTCTGTTTCCACATAAATCAATGCATGAGGTAAGAGCCAATTCTTTTCTTCTAAGAGGGCAATTGCTTGTTCAGCTAAACCAAAATGAAAAGGCGGATCCAAAAATACCACATCAAAGTGCGGTTGATTTTGCACTTGTTTTAAAAACTCCAAGCTATTTTGATTGATTACTTGAGCTTGTTCATTCGTCGTTTTTAGCGTTTGCAAATTTTTCTTTAATTGATTCGCCACGGTTTTATCCAACTCTAAAAACGTTACCTGTTTCGCTTGTCGAGAAAGAGCCTCAAAGCCAAGTGAGCCACTACCCGCAAAGCAATCAAGACAATGGCTATCCACAATGTAAGGCATCAACCAGTTGAATAAGGTTTCTTTTACTCGATCACCTGTAGGACGCAAACCTTCCGCATTTAAAACTGGCAATTTTCGTCCACGCCAAAGACCCGCGATGATTCGAACTTCGCCTTTGGCATTTTGAACTTGCATTTTTTTCATAAAGAAACAGATTTTTAGTGAAAATTGTGCTTAGTTTAGACGATTTTTTGCTAGAATAGGCAGTATTTTTTACAGATTTGTGTTTAAGAGAAGAATTTATGTCAGAAGAAAAGAAAAAAGGTGGATTTTGGGCCTCCCTTTTTGGTCGCAATAAAAAGCAAGAAGAACAAAAAATTGAGCCAACTATTGAAGAGTCATCTGTTGAATCTGCCGATGTTTCGCCTACGGAAGAGATTGTTCACAATAGCGAGAACGTTCAATTAGAACAAGTTGAACAGGAAGAATTACAGGAGTTAGCAGAACAGCTGCAAGAGGATAAAGCTGAGAATACCGTTGTTGCGCATATTGAACCTGTTGTAGAAGAAGTGATTTCACCTGAAAGTGCGGTCAACATTGAGCCAGTTTTAGATACACCGGTGATTGAGGCAACGGCTGAAGAGACAGAAAAAACAGAAGAAATTTCTACCGCACTTTCTGCGGAAGAACCAACAGAAAGCATTATTGAGCAAGATAATGTCGTTGAAGATCTTCCTGTAGTTGATGCTGAGATTGAGCCTGAAATTGTTGAAGATGTTAAAGATGAATTCCGTTCAGATATTAATACCGAAACGCAAGAAAAACCAAGTGAAAGTGGCTTTTTTAGTCGTTTAGTCAAAGGTTTACTCAAAACTAAACAAAATATTGGTGCAGGTTTCCGAGCGTTCTTTTTAGGTAAAAAGATTGACGATGATTTATTTGAAGAGTTGGAAGAGCAGCTTTTAATTGCCGATATTGGCGTGCCAACAACGAATAAAATCATTAAGAATTTAACCGAGCACGCAAGTCGTAAACAGTTACAAGATGCGGAATTGCTTTACCAACAACTTAAAGTTGAAATGGTAGAAATTCTAAAACCGGTTGCCAAACCATTGGTCATTGATACGACTAAAAAGCCTTATGTTATTTTGATGGTGGGTGTAAACGGTGTAGGTAAAACAACCACAATTGGTAAATTGGCTCGCAAATTCCAAAATGAAGGCAAATCAGTCATGTTAGCGGCAGGGGATACTTTCCGTGCAGCTGCAGTAGAACAACTCCAAGTATGGGGAGAACGTAATAATATTTCGGTGGTGGCACAAAGTACAGGTTCAGATTCTGCATCGGTAATCTTTGATGCGATGCAATCTGCTGCGGCACGTAATATTGATATTTTAATTGCGGATACGGCAGGTCGTTTACAAAATAAAAATAATCTCATGGATGAATTGAAGAAGATTGTTCGTGTCATGAGAAAATATGATGAAACCGCACCGCACGAAATCATGCTTACCTTAGATGCGGGTACAGGGCAGAATGCAATTAGCCAAGCCAAACTCTTTAATGAGGCGGTTGGGTTAACAGGTATTACATTAACCAAATTAGACGGAACAGCAAAAGGTGGGGTAATTTTCGCCATTGCAGATCAGTTTAATTTACCCATTCGTTATATTGGTGTGGGTGAAAAGATAGAAGATTTACGCGAATTTAATGCAGAAGAATTTATTGAAGCATTGTTTGTTCACGAAAATGAAGAATAAAAAGGAATAATAAAGTGATTCGATTTTCAAATGTCTCTAAAGCTTATCACGGTGCGACTCAGCCGGCCTTGCAAGGCTTGAATTTTCATCTTCCTGTTGGAAGTATGACTTATCTTGTTGGGCATTCTGGCGCGGGTAAAAGTACCTTGCTTAAATTAATCATGGGAATGGAAAAGGCGAATGCTGGTAATATCTGGTTTAATGGTCATGATATTACGCGTTTGTCTAAATATGAAATCCCATTTTTACGCCGCCAAATCGGTATGGTTCACCAAGATTACCGTCTATTAACGGATCGTAGCGTAGCAGAAAATGTGGCGTTGCCATTGATTATTGCTGGCATGAACCCGAAAGAAGCACATACACGCGCATTGGTTGCATTAGATCGTGTGGGCTTACGTAGTAAAGCGAATTATATGCCGCCACAAATCTCAGGTGGTGAGCAACAACGTGTCGATATCGCGCGTGCAATCGTACATAAACCGCAACTTTTATTAGCGGATGAGCCTACAGGTAACCTTGATGATGAACTTTCCTTAGGGATTTTTAATCTTTTTGAAGAGTTTAATCGTTTAGGCATGACGGTGTTAATTGCGACACACGATATCAATTTAATTCAACAAAAACCAAAACCATGTCTTGTACTTGAACAAGGCTACTTACGCTATTAAGGATAAAAAATGACAAGACGTATTGATGCTTCTTTTGGCGTGCAAACTGCTTATACTTTGCGTTCTGTTTTGAACGATTTAGTAAAACGTAAATTTGGTACATTGCTAACGATTTTAGTTATTGCCGTGTCTTTAACGATTCCAACGGTGAGCTATTTGTTATGGAAAAATTTACACTTAGCGACGACTCAATTTTATCCGGAAAGTGAACTCACGATCTATTTGCACAAAAATTTAAGTGAAGAAGATGCTAACTTAGTGGTAGAAAAAATCCGTCAGCAAGAAGGTGTGGAATCGTTAAATTATGTTTCTCGTCAAGACAGTTTGAAAGAATTTAAAAGTTGGTCTGGTTTTGGTGAAGAGTTAGAAATTTTAGATGACAACCCATTGCCGGCAGTGGTGATGGTGAAACCGTCTAAAGCGTTTAATGAATCAGAAAAACGAGCTGAGTTACGCGCAAATTTAAATAAAATTAAAGGCGTGCAAGAAGTTCGTCTCGATAACGATTGGATGGAAAAATTGACCGCACTTTCGTGGCTTTTCGCACACGTGGCAATTTTCTGCACGGTGTTAATGACAATAGCCGTATTCCTGGTTATCGGAAATAGCATTCGTTCCGATGTTTATAGCAGTCGTGCAAGTATTGATGTGATGAAGCTATTAGGTGCAACGGATCAATTTATTCTTCGTCCTTATCTTTATACTGGTATGATTTATGCTGTGCTAGGTGGATTTGTCGCAGCTGTATTTAGTAGTCTTATTGTGGGTTACTTTACTTCTGCAGTGAAATATGTGACGGATATCTTTGCAGTTACATTTGAGCTCAATGGGTTAGGTGTAGGCGAGCTGATCTTCTTATTAGTAAGTTGCTTGATTATGGGTTATGTTGGTGCATGGATTGCAGCAACAAGACATATTGCAATGTTAGATAACAAACTATAGATTTCATTTATATTAAAGTGCGGTCATTTTTTGTCGTGTTTTTAGCGGAAAAACATTCGGGAAAAAATGACCGCACTTTTTTGTATATGGAAATTAATTGAACAAAAAGCTTGCATAATTAGGTGTTTTTGTGTAATATCCACGAGCTTTCAGATATTGAAAGCCGTTTAATGTAATCATTTATTAAACGAGTATTACGATATGTAATACTAACAATGTTTCCGATTTGGAGACTATATAACAGGTAACTTACACCTCCTTTTCTATTTTGAAGTTAGAATTGTGATTGGTGTTAGTTTTTTATTAGCTAAATTTTATTGGAGCTCTGGTCTAATGCAGAACCAAAGAATCCGTATCCGCTTAAAAGCTTTCGATCACCGTTTGATCGATCAATCTACTGCGGAGATCGTAGAAACAGCTAAACGTACTGGTGCACAAGTTCGTGGTCCAATCCCTTTACCAACTCGTAAAGAGCGTTTCACCGTGTTGATTTCTCCACACGTGAACAAAGACGCGCGTGACCAATACGAAATTCGTACACACAAACGTTTAGTAGATATCGTAGAGCCAACAGAAAAAACTGTTGATGCATTAATGCGTTTAGATTTGGCTGCCGGCGTGGACGTGCAGATCAGCCTAGGTTAATTAAGAGGTTATTACAATGATTGGTTTAGTCGGTCGTAAAGTTGGTATGACCCGTATCTTCAATGAAGACGGTGTTTCTGTACCAGTTACCGTTATCGAAATCGAAGCCAACCGCGTAACTCAAGTTAAAACTCTTGAAAACGATGGCTATACTGCAGTTCAAGTTACTACTGGTTCTAAAAAAGCGAATCGTGTAACTAAACCTGAAGCAGGCCATTTCGTGAAAGCAGGTGTTGAAGCTGGTCGCGGTTTATGGGAATTTCGTACTGAAGGTGAAGAATTCACTTTAGGTCAAGAAATCAATGTTGACATCTTTGCAGATGTTAAAAAAGTAGATGTTACTGGTACTTCTAAAGGTAAAGGTTTCCAAGGTGGTGTTAAACGTTGGAACTTCCGTACTCAAGATGCTACACACGGTAACTCTTTATCACATCGTGTACTTGGTTCTATTGGTCAAAACCAAACTCCAGGTCGTGTGTTTAAAGGTAAAAAAATGGCAGGACATTTAGGTGCTGAGCGTGTAACCGTTCAATCACTTGAAGTTGTTCGTGTAGATGCTGAGCGTAAATTGCTATTAGTAAAAGGTTCTGTACCTGGTGCTATCAATGGCGATGTTATCGTTAAGCCGGCAGTTAAAGCATAAGTCTAGGAGATAGAGATGGAATTACAAGTTGTAGGTGCAAACGCACTAACTGTTTCTGAAACTACCTTCGGACGTGAGTTTAACGAAGCTTTGATTCACCAAGTTGTTGTTGCTTATGCAGCAGGTGCTCGTCAAGGTACTCGTGCGCAAAAAACTCGTGCTGAAGTGTCTGGTTCAGGTAAAAAACCTTGGCGTCAAAAAGGTACAGGTCGTGCTCGTTCTGGTGATATCAAATCACCAATCTGGCGTTCTGGTGGTACAACCTTCGCGGCTAAACCACAAGATCACAGCCAAAAAGTGAACAAGAAAATGTACCGTGGTGCTATCAAAAGCATTCTTTCTGAATTAGTTCGTCAAGACCGTTTGGTTGTTGTTGAAAAATTTGAATTAGATGCACCAAAAACTAAAGTATTAGTACAAAAATTAAAAGATTTAGCAGTTGAAGATGCGTTAATTATCACAGCAAGTTTAGATGAAAATCTATTCTTAGCGGCACGTAACTTATATAAAGTTGATGTACGTGATGTTCAAGGTATCGATCCAGTTAGCTTAATCGCTTTCGATAAAGTGATTGTTACTGTTGACGCTGTGAAACAAATTGAGGAGATCCTAGCATGAGTCAAGAACGTTTGCTAAGCGTGCTACGTGCACCGCACATCTCTGAAAAAGCAACTAACAATGCTGAAAAATCTAACACTGTTGTACTTAAAGTTGCTTTAGATGCGAACAAAGCTGAAATTGCTGCTGCTGTTGCTCAATTATTTGAAGTAAAAGTTGACTCAGTTCGTACTGTGGTTGTTAAAGGTAAAACTAAACGCCGTGGTAACAAAATGGGTCGTCGCAGCGACTGGAAAAAAGCTTATGTAACTTTAGCCGAAGGCCAAAACTTGGACTTCGTGGACAGTGCAGAGTAATCGGAGGAAATTAGAGAATGGCTATCGTTAAATGTAAGCCGACCTCCGCTGGTCGTCGTCACGTTGTTAAAATCGTGAACCCTGAATTA